>NZ_JBQHUP010000002.1:0-121269 GCF_052065175.1 Dysosmobacter sp. HCP28S3_G4
GCCTTTTCGGTCTCGAGGCACCGATACCGCTACATCTCCAAAGCTGGTCCGCAGTGTTTTATGACTGTGACCGTTGCGGCTGTTGTCCGTGTCCTTGTTCTTGTAGTCATACTTGCTGTAGCCCAGTTCATCATCCAGCTCTGCCTCCAGGCCATTCTCCATGAATTCTGAGATTGCCTCCTTAAACAGGCTCTGAATGTCATCCATGCTGCCGATGTTTGCCATCTGCAGCAGTTCTCTGATTTTTTCCCGACGTGCATTTTCTTCTGGGGTACGATTCTTTCTGGCCATATGTAATACCTCCGATGTGGTGCTTCTATTCTACACCACATCGGAGGTTTACACAAAATTTGGGATGGTCTCCGTCCTCGCCCTCGTCGCTGTCCACGCCATCGGACACAGCCACCAACCGCACATCGTTGAGCGGAAAAAATTCCTCTGTGAGCTTGCCCACCTCAATGTAGTTTCGGCCCAGCCGGGAGAGGTCTTCTTGTGTCAAGTAGGAACTAAAAAATTTTTGAGATTTTACAAGCCGTTCATAGGCGGATGACCACCCGTGAACGGCTTGTAACATTCAGCCTATTTGATTTCTGCTTTCTCAAAGATGTCTTTGAACTTCCAGACGATTTCGATGTTGTTCTGTCCATGAACATAGATAACAGAGATCAGCGCATGGGCAAGCTCGTAAGTAAGCCCTTCGCATTTCTGGAAATCGCCGACCACCTTGTCAAGCCTCTCATCGGAACAGGGATGCTCAGAATCAAGCTCCTGCATCCGCTCATGGCCTTGCCGGATTGCTTCTTCATTTTCGGCTATCTTGGCGTCCACCTCCGCTTTTCGCTTGAGATATTCCGCCTTTGTGATGCTGGTCAAAGTGTACTTCTCATACAGCCGGAGCTTTACTCCCTTGAGCTGTTCAGACTGCTTTTGCAGATCGCGGATTGTATCGGCACATTCTGAGATAGCAGATTTTCTCCGCTTGCTGATCTCATGTTCTTTGACGGCTTTCTTTTCGACCAGTGTGAGCATTTGCCCAATCGCTTTGTAAGCCGCGTTCTCAAGCCATGACTCGCTGTATTTTTCACCAACGGGGCACTCCGTATCGCGGTCATGTGTTGAGTGAGTACACTGATAGAAATATCCGCCCTCATTTCGGAGCTTTCGCCGGGTAAGGGCGCGTTTGCAGTTTCCGCAGCACACAAGACCTTTGAGGGGATAATAGCGCAGATTCCTTTTGGGATTCTTCTCGCCACCCCGGATGACTGCCTGAGCCAGCTCAAACTCTTCCTTGCTGACAATCGCTTCGTGCATCCCTTCGACGATGATCCAGTCCTCTTTCTTTTGAGAAATAGTTTTCCGAGAACCTACGCCGCCGGATTTTCGCTTGTGGCCGACCGTTGCCCCAGTGTAAACATAACTCGTTAGGATCTTGTAGACCATAGAGGCCGTCCAGCTTATCTTTTCGCTCATGCGGCTATACTTTTTCTTGTCAGGATGTTTGCCTTTGAAATATTGCCCGGGCGTAGGGATGTTATCATCGTTCAGGCCAAGGGCAATCTGTGAGGTATTCCGTCCTTTAAGGGCTTCGTTAAAGACCCTGCGCACGACCTCTGCGGCCTCCGGGTCAAGCTTGAGCTTGTTGCGGATTTCGGGATGAAGCACATAGCCGTAAGGAGCGTAGCCGCCCACATACTTGCCTTGCTTCATCATCTGGATTTTCGCGGTTGTCGTTTTGACAGAAAGATCCTTGCTGTATGCGGCATAGATGATGCTGCGCATGACAACCTCAAGGCCACCGGTTGTTCCCTTGTAATCGTCGCTGTCATAGCCGTCGTTGATGGAGATAAAGCGAACGCCCATGAACGGGAAAGTGCATTCGAGATAATTGCCCGTCTCGATGTAATCACGAGAAAAGCGGGAAAAATCTTTGACGCAGATCAGGTTGATCTCCCCGTGCCGGACTTTCTCCATCATCGCCGAGAACTGAGGACGATGAAAATTTGTCCCGGTATAGCCATCATCCGCGAACTCAAGCCTCGGATATTTGGAAAGCGTCGGATGGTTGTCAAGGTAGCGGTTGATGAGCATACGCTGGTTGCCGATGCTGTCACTCTCGGCCTTGCTTCCGTTTCCGGTATCTTCATCAGCCATAGAGAGGCGGATGTAGATGCCGATTGTGTAGTCTTTGTTCATTTACATCGCCTCCTGAACTTCTTTGATACTCTGAATGGTCAGCTCGTAGATGTCACCGTACTTCATGACCAGTTCCACAGCGCCGCCCTCATGGACTTTGACCAATTCAACAGCCTCGTCTACTAAATCCTGAGAGAGCTGCGTTGCTGTGCTGACGGATTTCATCAAGGTAATCCACTTGTTATCGACCGACATAGCTTCGTCGAACTTGCTCCGGCGCTGTACTGCCTCGTCCAGACGGCGGGACAGGTCAGCGTATTGTTCGTCATAGCTCTTCTTGGCAAAGGAGTATTCCGTTTCATCCAGAAGCCCCTCGGCATAATCCTCGTAGAGGCGTGTCCGCTTCTTAGAAACGCCGTTGAGCCGCAGATTCAGGCTTGTAATGAGAGCATTCTGTTGATCGCGGATGTTTTTCTCGCCCTCGCTGCCCCTGAGCTTATCCAGCAGCTTGTCATAGTCAAGCGCTGCTTCGACTTGAAGCTGGATTGCTGCAAGCACATTGGCTTCAAGCGTGTCCTGCCTCGTATAATGGGAAGTACAATGCTCATAGCGCCGACCTACTGAGGTACTGCATTCATAGAAGGCATACCAGCGCTTCCGCTTGTCCTTGTCGATCCGTTTGCGGTGGAAGTACATCTTCTTCCCGCAATCAGCGCAGACGATTTTCCCCTCGAAGAGGTTTACGAGCGTTGCCCGGATTTCCTCGGTTTTCTGCATACTCGTCTGGCGAGCCTCAGAAGCCGCTTGGAGGATGTCCTGCACCTTCTGGAACTCTTCACGGGAAATAAGCGCTTCGTGTGTGTTCGGGAACACAATCCACTTGTCTTTGTCCTTGACATTATGGGATTTGATACCCTTGTAGATCGCCTTCATGGAGCGGCCAAGGACGGTATCACCCACATAATGCGGATTGCTCAGGATGCCGTACAGCGTTGAACTGTACCAGCCTTTGCAGGAGCAGCCGTCGCCTTTGCGGGTTCCGTTCTGGCGTTTCCGCAGCTCCGTATTTGGCGCACCCAGCCGGTCAAGCTCGTTAAGGATCATCGGGATTGACCAGCCCTCGATTTTCCACTGGAACATGAGCCGCACATACTGCGCCGTCTCTTCGTCGATGACCATGTTTGTATGGTCTTCATTCCACCGATAGCCATACGGGAGATTGCGTTTCTGGAAAGTCCCTTGCTCCATCTGCGCTTTCAGGGCGGTGGAGACTTTCCGGGAAATATCCTTCGAGTACAGGGCGTTGATCATGTTTTGCAGCGGGATCATCAGGCCCTCGTTTGAGCCGTCTGTATCGAAGTTATCATAATGCTCCTTGATGGCGATAAACCGCAAGCCAATCTGCGGGAAGATACGCTCAAGGTAGGTGCCGGTTTCTATGTAGTCACGGCCAAAGCGGCTGAGATCGCGGACTACAAGGCATTTTATCCTTCCGCTCTTGATGTCGGTCATCAGCCGGTTAAACTCCGGCCTGTCGAAAACCGTCCCCGTCCGTCCATTATCCACATAGACATCGACGAGATCGAGGTAAGGACACCCTGCAATATAGGACTTGCATATCTCTATCTGATTGGTGATGACATCCACCTTTTCAGACTTGCCGCTGTTCTCCACAGAGAGACGGGCATAAATGGCCGTCGGGAAGATTTGCAGCGGTGCTGCTTCGCAGACCTGCTCTGCCGCTGCGAGTTTTCTGCTTTTTCGTGCCATGCGCTCATCCCTCCTTTATCCGGCAATGGCAAGTTCGTCGGCATAACCGAGAACATATTCAAGTGTCTGCTGATATTCGTCTTTGTACTTGAAGACAATCTCTATCGCGTGATTCTCATAAATCAGGATGCGGTCAACCAGCGCCATGAGGACGCGGCGGTTCAGTTCTTCAATGTTTTCATACTGCTTGAAGAGTGTGACCCAATTCCGTTCCGTAGCCCCAGTTGTGACCGACTGCTTCATTTCTTTCTTCACGCGGAGAAGGGCTTCCTGCTTTTCCTCAATGATTTTGGTGTAGCTGTTGCGGAACTCAAAGTATTCCGACTTGTCGATGATCCCGTCTGAAAGGTCTTCATACAGCCGGAGTTTGAGCTTCTGATAGCGCTCAATCTCTTCTTCGAGCTTTGCAATCTGCGCTTCATAGTTGAACGCCTTGCGGTTTTGAGAAGGAAGCCGCTCGATCATCTCAAGTGCTTTTTCCAGATTGACCACAAGCTCAATTTGGTCGTGGATGGCACGGAATACCTTTTTCTCAACCTCTTTTGCGCTGATGCTGTGTGGGCTGCAGGTCCGGTTATGCTTATTCGTCGAACAGACATAGTAGATGTACTTCTTCGTCTTCGACGGGACAGTCTTGCGCGTCATGGACTGCTGGCAGTCCCCACAGAACAGGAAGCCTGAAAACAGGTGCGCCTCATCCTGATCCGGCGAGCAGCGCATATCCCGCTTCATCATGGTCTTGACTGCCATGAAGTCCTCATAGGAGACAAGCGCTTCGTGCGCTCCCTCAACTTTAACCCACTCGGTTTCATCCTTCGGCTGCACAACGCGCACCTTGTAGTTTGGCGTGCCGCGCTTGCCTTGGGCAAGGACACCGATATAGACCTCATTGGTGAGGATGCGCTGGACAGCTTTGTAAGTCCACTTTGCAGTGTCGCCGGTCTTGAAGACGGTATCGAACTTCACCCCAGCCGAATGCTTATATTCCATTGGGGAAAGCACACCCATCTGATTCAGCCTTGCGGCAATGCGACCGATGGAGAAGCCGTCCTTATACATAGCAAAGATCATCTGCACATACTCGCTGACGGCCTCATCGACGATGAGCTGGTTTTTATTCTCCGGCGATTTCTTGTAGCCATAAGGCGCGAACGCCCCGACAAACTCGCCGTTCTTCTGCTTGACTTCCAAGCTGGAACGGATTTTCATGGAAATATCCTTGCAGTAGGAATCGTTGATGAGGTTTTTGAACGGGATGACAAAGGAATCCGACTGCGGATCGCCGGTGAGGCTGTCGTAAGCATCGTTGACCGCGATAAAGCGGATGCCAAGCTGCGGGAATATCTTTTCCAGATACCGTCCGCCGTCAATGTAGTTTCTCGAAAAGCGGCTGAGGTCTTTGACCACGATGCAGTCAATCGCACCCTTGCGGATCGCGTCTTCGAGCTTCTTGAAGTTCGGACGATTGAAGGAAACGCCGCTGTACCCATCGTCAATGAACGGCTCGCAGACAATTTCCAGATCGTCATGCCTTGCGATGTAGTCCTCGCAGATGGCGCGCTGGCTTACGATGGAGTTGCTTTCGATTTTGTCTCCATCCTCACGGGACAAGCGGCAGTAAATCGCTGTCCGGTAAACTTTCTTGGACATAAAAATAACCTCCGTTTTCTGTTTGGTGTGATACACAAATCAGAAAGACGAAGGCTTCTGCTTCTTACTATGAGAAAACAAGACAAAGCCACATGACCCTCAAGGGCAGCGGCTTAGTCCGTGTATTCTTTTTTGACCTGACTTCATTGTATCACAGGCTCAATCGCTTGTCCATAGAACCGGGTGAAAAGATTCAGTTTGTTCATAATCAAAGCCCTCTCAGATAATGTTCCAGACAGTCCTCCAAGGTGGTGTCTGTCTTCGAGAAGCTAATCTTCACAACGGTCTTTCCGTCCAGATAACAATATGGATTTTTGATCTGCTGGATGAAATCCCGCAGCCGGTCGTTCTGCGGAGCCGAAGGCTCAAGCCGGATGCTGTCCCGTTGGACAAGGGTACTGCGGTCAACCGTCCTCGGATTGACGCTTCTCATGGTTTCTATACTCATCATATTGCAAACACCTCCCGGATGATATGAACTGTATTCAGGACAAAAGGATATGGCGGAGCACCTGTTGGGGACACTCCGCCACATAGTTTTCATCCTGAAAACTTGTATGCTGAATGTAGCTAATTGGTTTGTTTCGTGTTCCGGCATATTTGCAGCTCGCGCCCCTGCCGGAAGAGCCTTGCGGCTCTGGGAATGCTACGGACTACCAACGGTTAATCGGTATCATGGGACTCTCACCCCTCCGAGGAACGCTCCGAGCCGCCCCCGGCAACCCGGGGACGGAAGTATCATTATACCCAACTTCTCCATCATGGCGAACAGCCGCACCACACGGCAGTTTAGCCTCTCTGTTGATCGCTCACTTCCCGTAGGAAGGTCTTGGCGGCAGAAGGCAAGTCGCTTCGAGAAAAGAGGAAAGATCCGCAGCACTGGATATTCTGTTTTCAAGGTACTGTGAAGCTGGTCTTGATTGACCCCTTCACTTTACAACGGACATTTTTTGAGCAAATTAGCGGGTCTCTCAAAAAATTTTTTTGAATTTTTTTCGGATCGCATCCCGTGTGTCTTTGACAGTGGAAAACGAAAGGCCGTTCCGCTTGGCATACGACAGCATACTCGTGTTGCCGCGCATACAATTCATGTACACATCAAGCTGCGGCTGCGTCAGGCTGCGGATAAATTTCTGTTCGAGCAAGCCGGTGATAATGTCTTCCTCCATCTTTTCCGGTGACTCCAGCCATGCAGATGCCTTTACATCATCCTCCGGCACAGCGTCCAGCGACAGTACAGCGGAAGGTTGTGTTTCTTCTCCGTCTTCGCTGACAGACGATCCACCGGTATCATAGGAGCGCCGGAGCTTCTTTTCCTCATTGCGGAGCATCTTCATGACCTCGCGGTCAACCTCCGTAGTCTCGCCGGTGGCCTTCACGCGCACCATGCACTTGCCGTCCTCGGTAGTCCAAAGGTCGTAGTCGAACTCAACTGGTGTTTTGGGGATTCTTTTCATTGTCTTGTCCTTTCCGCTGGCTCGAAGCAGCGGATGGACAAGACTTAAAAAGAGCCGCATGACGGTGAGTTGATCTTCCCATACCGATAAAACAGAGCTTAGAAAACTCTGTTCATGCGGCATTAGGAAGACTCACCAATCAGCGGCTCCACAGCACAGCTATAAAATATTGAATTGTATTTGTTATCTCCTTACCTTCTGTGAAGGTGGAGGAATAACCGTCTCATGTTGATCACATCAAATACGGTTTCCCGGCCACAGGCTTTGCATTTGGCCTGTATGTGTCCACGGGAATCCTCGAATACGGCGATAGCGTTATGCCCACAATATGGGCATTTCACCATGCGCATCTTTTGGTTGACAATGGCGCTTCGCGCCCTGCGGATTTTCTCCTGCATCTCCGGTGAAGGCTCTGAGACACGGATGTTTTTCTTCATGCCCACACCTCCAACGGATCTTTATACTCACTGTATGGCCGGGTTTCTAAGTGGCCGAGCTGTTTCAGCCGGATGACTGCGGCTGTCTTGGAAACGCCGAACTGCTGGCAGATTCTATCAAGGGCGACCTTATCCCAATAGGCATAGGTTCCATCGTAGCTGATGAGCTTCCTGCCTCTGGCATAATACGCAACGGCAAGGTCAATTTCCCGCTGGGGCATCAGGATCGCCGCCCCTAAGACATTGGCTTGCCACTCATTCCAGTCTTCACGGGTTTTCAGTTCCCGCAGCGAATAGGCTGTCCGGGCAGAGTATTTCCGCCGACAGGCTTCCCTGATTTTATCCGTCTCCATCTGAAACAGGATTTGATGGGCGCACTCATGGGCAAGCGTGAAACGGCGCTTCCCGCAGAGCTTTCGTATCTGGAAAGGCTGAATAAAGCTCGCATCCATCAAGACCTGATTGCGGTGCAGCGGGATGGAATATTGCATCCCGTCTTTCTCAATAATGTACTCGGTATCTGCATAAGCCGTCAGTCCACAGATGCTTCCATCGGCAGACAGGTCTGCAAAAGAGACATTGAGGCCGAGATATTCGCTGGCAAACTGGTCAATCGGCGTACCGCGAGGCAAACGCGCCCCATCGGTATCAGGGCCGAAAAAGAACTCGTTGAAGTCCTTGGTGACCGCCACCGCGATCTCTTCAATTTCCTTGTGTGATAAAATCATCTCGCTCCCTCCTTCGCTTCTACAAACCATTTGTTGCCTTCTTGGAAGAGATAAGATTCCCTTCCACGGATCATCACAGTATAACGGATGCCCCCACCGCCTACCTTCTTGGAGGCGGCACGGCATTTGTACAGGATTTGGTCAATCTGAAAGATCAGGCCGTTTTCCCATCGGATGAACCGAGGATGACATACTCCTTCTTCGTCAACATCCAAGTTGACCGAAACATAAGCCTTACGGCAATGTGTGTTCGTCATAGCCTACCTCCTATTGTCCTGAAAGTTACGCAAAACCGCGCATAACTCGTCTATTTCTGTTGACACACACACTGTTCGTGTGGTATCATAATCACGAACGAGGCGTTCGCGTTGATTACAGCATAGCATGAACAGTGTTTTCGCGTCAATGCTTTTGACGAAATTTCTGTTCGTGTTCAGAAAAGTTTTTAGAAAGAGGTGCCTTATGAGTTTCAAGGATAAGCTGAAAGAGAAAAGGTTGGAAGCGAACCTTACGCAAGTGCAGCTCGCCGAAAAAGTATCTGTGACACCGAGAACCATCCAGAACTATGAGCTTGGCAACCGCAGACCGACAAAGCTCGATATTGTGGAGAAGCTGGCAAAAGTGTTGAATACTACGCCGGAATACCTTCTGGGTCAAAACGGTTTGCTGGTAGTAGCAGCTCATGAACAGGGCGGCTCTAAAGCGGCCAGAGATATAGACGAGCTTGTCAGTGAAGTGACCGGTATGTTCGCTGGTGGTCGGCTCAGTGACGAAGCGCTCGATGGCGCGATGAAGGCGCTGAACGAAGCCTATTGGATTGCCAAAGAGAAGAACAAGAAATACACTCCAAAGAAATACCGTAAGGGGACAAGCGAACAGTAAGGTTATTCGCTGTTTGCGATGTCCCCATCAGCGGGAGGTGAGACGATGAATGCTGAAAATCTCTCGAAGGTCGGCAGCAGACTTGTAAAGCGCTGCGGGACGCGAGATCCGTTTAGCATAGCACGGCAGCTTGGTATCGAAGTCCTGTTCTGTGAGGACTTCGGCCCTCTGAAAGGGATGTATCGGGTGATCAAGCGCAGCCGTTTTATCTTCATAAACGAAAACCTGAGCGGTCAGATGCAGCGGATTGTCTGCGCTCACGAGCTTGGGCATGACCAGTTGCACCGCAATCTGGCAAAAGGAAGCGCAATACAGGAGTTCATGTTATATGACATGACCACAAAGCCGGAGTATGAGGCGAACATCGTTGCCGCAGAAATCCTGCTCGACACCGATGAGATTCTTGAGTACATCTATGACTATGGTTATACATCCGAACAGATCGCACGGGCGATGGAAACGGACATTAACCTTGTAGCATTGAAAATCGCCCACTTGGCGGAAACCGGATATGACCTCCGGCGTATTGAGCATAAGAGCGACTTCCTGAAATAACGACTTTACGATGGAGGCGACGAACGATTTGAACTATGACTCCTATCTTGCCCGTGCCATAGAGATTTTTAACGACAAGATGGATGCAGACTTCTCCGGGGATAACATCATCCTTACTTGTTTCATGACTGAGGATCAGGAAGAAATCTTTGAGCAGTTTTGCTCCAAGTATTTCCCTTACCGGCTGAACGACCGGTATCAGGAGGAAGGCTACTTTGACTTCCGGGCGTCCTCTTTTATCGGGATGGATAACGGTGGCAAGGACGGCATCCTGCTCCGCACGGACATACCCTATCATCCGGTTGAACTGCTCCACATCTTTCTGCATGAGCTGGCGCATATCTACTGCGTTCACCATGAACTGGACGGGAAGAGCTTCTATGACGAATACTGTGAAAATTACGCGAAGACCAACGAGGAAGATGGCATGATCAACGCCGGTTATGCTGTCTGGCGGGAAATGATTGCAGAAATCATCGCGCTGGAATGCGATGATAATTGCGACATCATCCCCCTTGAGGACAAAAAAGAAAGCCTCGCACAATTTAGGGATGAGATCGACCAGAGGGACGGCAAGCTGCTTGTGAGTGAGATTTTGACAGCAGTGATGACCAGCGCGAAGGTCGAGACGGCAGAAACATGGGCGGATGCAGAGAAAGCAATCCGCGAGCTGGATTTGTTTGATATGCCGCCTGAGCTGGATTTGATGAGGCTTGTCTACAACCAGCTTCGGGAACGGTTTATTGAAATTGATGTTGACTTTATTTCAGAGATGGGCTTCCTGTATCTGAATATCCTATCCCTGAATCTACTGCGAAATTTTCAGTTATCTTGAAGATTTGGCTCATAGCCATTTTGCGGCGTTATGTGGGGAGGTGTAATGGTGAGCATAACGGAGGCGCTAACAGGCGTATTTTCCGATGATCCCATCAACTGGATAAAGTGGGGAATTGTATTCGCAATTCTGATTGGCGGGTATATAATCGCAATTCCACTCTATGGCAAAATATCATCCCGTTTGAGCTGGGAGCGCAAACGGGATATTGCGCGAGGCAAGGATCATGTGGTTAAAGCTGCTCTTGTTAAAAAGCATCCAAAAGGCGAAGTTGGGAAGTATGATTGGAGTGCCACCTACCGGTACGAAATACAGGGTAAAGAGCGGGAATATCATGCCTACTTCAAAGAACCGACCAGACCGCCTGTTTATCTGTATCTATACTATTTAGACAATCCTGATAAGCTGTTTTCGGTGGAAGAATACCATTATGAGAATCATAAGGCGATCCTGCTTCTGCCTGTCATTTTTCTCCCTTGGATTTTGGCATTAGCTGCGATGTTCCTGTTGAACATTCCGCTGCCGATAAACTGAGTTAGTTAGAGATAATGAGATTTGTATGGAGAAATAAGTAATGGAAAATACCGTATTTGAACGCAATTATGAGATTGCAGAAAAGGATGGCCGTGCGAGGGCTGTCTTTGAACGAGCCTTTGCCCCCGGCGGCTTTATGGAAGAGTTCACAAAGAAGATGGATGCGATCCCGAAGGTCATTGTGCCGGAGGATAAGGAAAACTATGAATATCTGCTCAAACTGTGTGATGACTATGCAAAGAGGCACCACGGCAGGATTCGCGGCGTTGTGGACTACGAGCACTGGGACGCGCACATTGACCTCTATCTGAAAATGCTGGAATTTGATGATGCCGAGGATATGGCCTTTGTAAAGGACATCGGCGAAAAAGCGCACTACCTTTGCATTACGCCCGAAAAAGATGGGGGCTACCGTTTCCACATCATGATCAATTATTTTCAAGAGCTGATGTCAGAGGAACATGAAGCCTATCTGAAATACGAAACGCTCATGGAGGATGAAGAGCTGGCCTCCATGTTCGATATACCGGAGTTGTCTCCGGAGGATGAGGCTATTGCCCTGTTGATCAAGGAAATCCTTGACCGGTTTGACAACGAAACCAAAGTGGACAGGACAACGGCCTTCAAGGCTGCAATCAGCTACTTGATGCGGCAGGGCGATGAGAAAGCATTGAGTGTAGAGAAACTTTGCGCGACGCTGACCGCTCTTCTCGAAAAGGTGCTGGACGAAGAAAAGAAAACGGAGGAACAGGATTCATGAAATACATTCTCTACCGCTCTTTTGGCGATCTTGACAAGGACATTAAGAAACATGAGCTGGTTGCCGTTGAAACCGGAAAGAACATTGACGAAGTGACCGATGCTTTGATTAAAGCGGCTGCGGATGACCTTGCCGGTATGCCGGAATATGAGCGATGCGAAACAGCGGCCTATGCACCGGAGCCGGTCAAAGATTTTCGGAAGGTACGGCGCTATCAGTATGAGATGACTGGCATTGTATATCCGCCGAATGCGGATAAGAACATCCTGATTGATTTTGGTATCTTAGAGGCGGAAGAATAAGGGCCTGTTGAGGGAGGCGTGAATCCGTGAATAATATTGTCTTCAACGAACTTGCTGATTATTTGAGAAATGGACGAGAAATCGAGTTTGCCTATGGCGGCAGACAGTATTCCATCACGAACCATTCAGGATTTTGGCATTTGTGTGATGATACGGAACACACTCTCTTAGAAACAATATGCCCTTTTGATGAGAAGGAAGCTCTTGTTTCCAGAATTGCCGGTTTTTCTCTTTCCGGGTTGACAATACGGCAAATCTTCGACACACAGAGCTATGATCCAGAAAAGCTATGTATTCTCTGAGTTTGAAAAATGAAAGGCTGGTGGTATTGTGCCTCTCCAAATTGTACGAAACGACATCACAAAGATGAAGGTGGATGCTATCGTCAACGCGGCGAACAGTTCCCTTCTGGGAGGCGGCGGTGTTGACGGCTGCATCCACCGAGCTGCAGGACCGGAGCTACTTGCCGAGTGCAAGACGCTGGGCGGCTGCGAAACCGGCAGCGCGAAAATCACAAAGGGATATAGGCTGCCCTGCAAGTATGTGATCCATGCCGTCGGGCCGCGCTGGCGGGACGGCAAGCATGGAGAACGGGAAAACCTTGTCTCCTGCTATCGCACTTCTTTGGCACTGGCGAAGGAACACGGCTGTGAGACGGTTGCCTTTCCGCTGATCTCGTCGGGTATCTACGGCTACCCGAAAGACCAGGCGTTGAAGGTTGCCATAGACACGATCAGCGACTTTCTTCTGGAAAACGACATGACGGTCTATATCGTAATCTTTGACCGCAAGGCATATCAGATTGGCGAGAAGCTGTTTTCTGACATCGCCGCATACATAGACGATAACTATGTAGACGAGCATACCGACAGCCGTTCAGAGCAGTTGCGCCGGATGCAGATGCTTTCGGATGAGCCGGAAGAAGAGATATTCGGTGTTCCGCTTGCTCCAATGGCAGCGAGTGCAAAAACGCTGGATGACGCCCTTGCGCAGATTGACGAAAGCTTTTCGGAAATGCTGCTTCGGAAAATTGACGAGAAAGGCATGACTGATGCGCAGTGCTATAAGAAAGCGAACATCGACCGCAAGCTCTTCTCGAAGATTCGCTCAGACAAGCTATATAAGCCGTCGAAGCCCACCGCGCTCGCCTTTGCGATTGCCTTGGAGCTGCCGCTGGATGAAACCAAAGAAATGCTCATGAAGGCGGGCTTTGCCCTTTCGCACTCCAACAAGTTTGACATCATCATCGAATTTTTCATTGAGCACGGAAATTACAACATCTTCGAGATCAACGAGGCGCTTTTTGCCTTTGACCAGAGCCTGCTCGGAGCGTAAGGAGGGGCAGAGTTGTGGTAAGATTGCATCGTGAGAACATTTGCGTTCCATATAGCTTGCACGATATGAATGTTATCGCGCTGAAAGCTGAGGGGAATAAATTGACGCTGCGAACCCAATCTGGCATGGTGAAGACTACCCCTCCATATTGCCAACTGGACGGATATGTGGAATTTTATGATGTTCAGTGGAAATGGAGTTTTGCCTATCTTCTCGGCGCTACTGGAAACACCGGCACTTTCACCGGCGAAAAGATGTTTTTGAATGACTTCGTCAGCAGATATGAGCAGTTCGGCTTCTCTGTCCTGGAGGAAACCTACGGAGATCACATAACAAAGTACAACGGCTTTCTTTTGTCAAATCGACAGCATTGCGAATGTGTATTGGAAATTTACCATCAGGGCGATATGGTGTTTGTAACCAATGAATGAAATCAGTTCGTTTGGGCTTGAGCCAAACAAGAACGCGAGGAAGAGGTGAAACTATGTGGCTAAAGCTCGATTTGAGCGGCATCAGACTGTCAATGCGGATCAAGAATTACCGAAAAACATCCGAAGAAGACTGGCTTTCGGTATGGTGCAAAACTGATTTTTCATTTGTAGCCGACAAGTGGCTTAATTATTGTGAAAACGATGGTGAAGTTTTCCTTGCCCGTGAGATTGAAGACCTTGCAAAATCGCTGGACGATCTGCTGAATGACCGCCTTGACGCTCCAACTGAGTTCAACTGTATGGAGCCTGACTTTAACTTCGTTCTCACCCCCAAGCAAGATGTACGGCTTAATCCCAAAGTCCTTTATGTGAGGCCAGGTTGCGAAATTGTAGATATTGATATGGAGTGGAAAATCTCATTCTGGCACGATGGGTTGACAGCCAACTACCTGTCCGTCACTCTTGATAGAACGGACATAGAGAGCTTATTGCTGTACCTACGGCTTGTAATGGGTGAATTACAGAAAACTGCCCCTGAGATAAAAGTGCTCATGGACAAAGGTATCATATCATCCTAAGTCAAAATGGAGGAACACAGAGCAATGAATCGAGAGCAGTTTATACAGTATATCTCAGATGAATACGGCGTTGATGAGGAATATCTCTTTGTAAAGCATCCGCTCTTCTGTGTGTTCCGGCATTCAAACAACCGCAAGTGGTTTGCAGTCGTGATGGATGTGCCTAAAGACAAACTGGGGTTAGAGGGCACAGATGCCCTTGATGTGGTGAACCTCAAATGCGACCCCATCCTCATCGGCTCGCTGCGGAAAGAACCCGGAATCTTCCCAGCCTACCACATGAGCAAAGCAAACTGGGTCTCAGTCGCCTTAGACGGCAGTGTGCCGGATGAACGGATCAAGATGCTGCTGGATATGAGCTATGATGCAACTGCGCCCAAGATAAAGAGAAAAGCCAAGCAAAGCTGATACCGCTGAAAGGAGGAAACCGAAGCATGAAACAGCGCACCTATATCGCAATCGACCTGAAAAGCTTTTATGCTTCGGTTGAGTGCCGTGAGCGCGGCTTAGACCCGCTCGACACAAACCTTGTTGTAGCGGACGAAAGCCGGACGGATAAGACCATCTGCCTTGCGGTCACGCCCTCGCTCAAGAGCTATGGCATCTCCGGGCGCGGAAGGCTGTTTGAAGTCAAACAGCGTGTCAAGGAAGCAAACACCGGACGGCAGCACGACGCGCCGGGGCGAAAGCTGGAAGGCTCGTCGTATCTCTTCTCCGAGCTGCAAGAGAACCCTTCCCTTGCCATTGACTTCATCATTGCGCCGCCGCGCATGGCGTACTACATGGAGTACAGCACCCGTATCTATCAGGTTTACATGAAGTATGTTGCGCCGGAGGACATCATCGTCTATTCCATCGACGAAGTGTTCATGGATGTCACGGACTACCTCGCCACCTACGGCCTGTCTCCCCATGACCTTGCCATGAAGATCATACTGGATGTCCTCTCGACCACTGGCATCACGGCGACCGCTGGGATTGGCACAAACCTCTATCTCTGCAAAGTGGCGATGGATATTGTCGCCAAGCACATTCCGGCAGATAAGAACGGAGTCCGTATTGCCGAGCTGGATGAGATGAGCTACCGGAAAACGCTTTGGTCACACCAGCCCCTCACTGACTTCTGGCGTGTGGGCAAAGGGTACGCCAAAAGGCTTGAGGAAAATGGAATGTTCACGATGGGCGATGTCGCCCGCCGCTCCATCACAGATGAAGACTTGCTTTACAAGCTCTTCGGCAAGAACGCGGAGCTGCTGATTGACCATGCTTGGGGCTGGGAGCCTTGCACCGTTGAGGCAGTCAAGGCGTACAAACCGGAAAGCAACAGCTTGGGATCGGGACAGGTACTACACCAGCCTTATGAGGCAGACAAGGCGCGTCTCGTTCTCCGGGAAATGGCGGATAACCTTTCAATGGATTTAGTGAGCAAGGGCTTTGTCACCGACCAGCTTGTTGTCACGATAGGCTATGACATTGAGAACCTGACCGACCCGGAGCGCCGTAAGAAGTATCACGGCGATATAGTAAAAGACCATTACGGGCGGCAGATACCGAAGCATTCTCACGGTACAATCAATCTGGGGCGGTACACATCTTCCACAAAACGGATTATGGATTCAGCCGGTGAACTCTTTGACCGGATCACAGACAAGAATCTGCTTATCCGGCGGCTGAATGTCACGGCAACCCATGTGATTGATGAAGCCTCTGCCCCCTCAGCAAACGGAGATTACGAGCAGCTTGACCTCTTCACTGATTATGCGGCGTTAGATGCCAAGCGGAAGCAGGAAGATGAAGAGCTTGCGAAAGAAAAGCGGGTACAGCAAGCCATGCTCACTATCAAAAAGAAGTTTGGAAAGAACGCCATTCTCAAAGGGATGAACCTTGAGGAAGGCGCAACCGCGAAAGACCGGAACGCGCAGATCGGAGGACACAAGGCATGAGTGATGAATACAAAGACATCATCAATCTTCCGCACCATGTCTCATCGAAGAGGCCGCAGATGCCGATGCTGGACAGGGCTGCACAGTTCTCGCCGTTTGCCGCTCTCACCGGATATGATGACGCAATTCATGAAACCGCACGGCTCACAAATGATAAGGTTGACCTCAGCGAAGAGGAAAAGGAAACACTGGACAGGAAGCAGCAGATCCTCATGGAAAGGCTCGGCGACCATCCCACTCTGACCGTTACCTACTTCATCCCGGACGCAAAAAAGTCCGGCGGAGCGTATGTGACTAAGGGCGGAAACCTTAAAAAAATAAACGAGTTTGAACGCTGGATGATGCTCACAGACGGCACAAAAATTCCTCTGGATGATGTTGCCGACATCGAGAATGAACTGTTCCGTGATATGTTTTGAATGTCGCTTTCCATGCGACCAAACCGAAGACGATTTCTCCTATACTGTGACTGTAAGCAAAAGCAGTCCGGTTTTTCTATATGGGAGGAATCATCATGAAAAAGAACTTAACCGAAATCGTCTTTATCCTTGACCGCAGCGGCTCAATGTGTGGACTGGAAGCCGACACCATCGGCGGCTTTAACTCAATGATCGCCAAGCAAAAGAAGCAGGACGGCGAAGCACTCGTCTCCACTGTTCTCTTCGATAATGAGATCGAGGTAATCCATGACCGGGTAAACATCCGGGATATTCAGCCGATGACGGACAGGGACTATACCGTTCGCGGCTGCACTGCTCTTCTGGATGCCATTGGTGGCGCAATTCATCACATCGGGAAAGTTCATAAGTATGCCAGATCGGAGGATGTCCCGGAGCATACACTGTTTATCATCACCACAGACGGGATGGAGAATGCGAGCCGGTTTTACAGCAGTGACCGTGTGAAGCAAATGATCCAGCGGCAGAAGGCAAAGTTTGGCTGGGAGTTCCTGTTCCTCGGTGCAAACATCGACGCAGTGGAAACAGCACGGCACTTCGGGATCGGAGCAGACCGCGCCGTCAACTACAACTCTGACAGCGAGGGAACGCAGCTCAACTATGAGGTGTTGAGCGAGGCGATCTCCGCCGTCCGTAGCAGCGCCCCGCTCAGTGCGGATTGGAAGAGCCGGATCGACGAGGACTATGAGAAACGCGGAAAAGGAAGAAAGAAATAAGCTGCACAAGCATGAGGAAAGGCGCTTTCGAGTGCCTTTTTTCTTGTCCATACCGCTAATTTGCTCAAAAAATGTCCGTTGTAAAGTGAAGGGGATTTTTACGGGGAGAAGCACCGAGAATACGATTTTGAGAGAATAGCAAGCACAGCCGGTGTATATACACACGGCGATTTTCGAGTAAAGGAACCCTGCCCTTACTCTTCAATATGCTTGTTGGGATGTCTCCCAAACCCTCTAACTTTACGAAAGGACGGATGGCCTATGGCAAACAGAACACGGCCAAATCAGATACTCTTCTTCGTATCTGATGACGAAAAAAGAATCATAAAGGCTAAAATGGCGCAGCTCGGAACTAAAAACATGGGAGCCTATCTCCGCAAGATGGCGATTGACGGCTATATCATCAAGGTGGACTACACTCAGCAGAAGAAGCTCGCTGCCGCTGTCAGCCGTGCTGCGTCAAATATCAATCAGATTTGCCGCCGCATCAACTCAAAGGGAAATCTCTACGAGGATGATGTCACTGAGCTGAAAGAGAGGCAAAAGGAAATATGGCAATTACTAAAATCAAGCCAATCCGGGGAACTGTAAACAAGGCGCTTGCCTACATCCTTGATCCGAAGAAGACGGATGACCAGCTCTATGTTTCCTCTTTCGGATGTGCTGCCAGCGATGCTGCGGCAAAAGAATTTGAGTGGACGCGCAATCTCGCTGTCCAACAGGGAATGCAGATGCCGAAGGTAATTGCCCGGCACCTGATTCAATCTTTTGATGTCGGAGAAGTCACTCCGGAACAGGCACATGAGATCGGCAAGCAATTCGCCGACGAATGGCTGAAAGGCAAGTATGAGTATGTGATTGCTACCCACATCGACAAGGGGCATTGCCATAATCACATCATCTTCAACGCCGTCAACTTTGTGGACTATCATGCCTACCGAAGCAACCGGCGCACCTACCGGGAAATGCGCCAGCTCAGTGACGAAATCTGCAAGGAGCATGGGCTTTCCGTGATTCCGCCCTCGCAGAGTAAGGGCATGGACTACAAGGAATACACGGAGGCCAAACGCGGCACGAGCTGGAAGCAAAAGCTAAAGCAGACCATCGACCGCTGTGTTATCACAGCGAAGGACTGGGATGAATTTTTGAAGCTTATGCAGGAGGCCGGATATGAAATCAAACCCGGCAAATACATCTCCTTTAGAGCTGAGGGTCAGGAGCGTTTTACCCGTGCAAAAACGATTGGCGACAACTACACCGAGGACCGGATCAAAGAGCGTATTCAGGGGCGCGGGAGCCGTAAGCGTCAAATGCAGCCCTCTCGCCGTGGTATCTCCCTCATCAGCGACATTCAGGAGCGCATCCAGCTCATCGGCAGCAAAGGCTACGAGCACAAGGCGAAGCTCACCATTCTCAAAGAAGCTGCGCGGACGCTCAACTATCTCACCGAAAACAACCTCCTGCAATATGCCGATCTTGAGAAGAAGGCCGAGGACATTCACAGCTCCTATGCCCGAACCGGCGATGAGTTGAAAAGCGTTGAAGCCAGACTGCGCGAAGTCCAGCCGCTTATCAAAAACATCTCGAACTACCAGCGTCTCAAGCCGGTTTATGATGCCTATATGAAGGCGGCAGACAAACCGGCGTTTCGAGCCAAACATGAAGCCGAGCTTGTTATCTATGAGGCGGCAAAGAGCACCCTGCTTGCCATGCAGGGAGATGGGAAATTGCCGAGCTTAAAGTCCCTGCAAGCTGAACAACAACAGCTCACGGAAAGCCAGCAGCGGCTCTACGATGAGAGAACCAAACTGAAAAAGGAGATGCGCTTGATCGATACCATGAAGGCAAATGTGGATGATTTCCTCAGTCCATCTGTGACCAAGGAACAAGAAAAATCTCGGAGCGGCGAACTCGAATAAGCAGAAAAAGGCTCACCGAACCACTTCATAGGATTTCGGTGAGCCTTTTGTCTTTTGTATAGGCATGACTTATTTTGCGTGTCTGATCAGCGTGTCAATTACATCATAAATTCGAGAACGATCCTCCGCAGAAAGTTTGTCCAGCTTTTGAGCAAGAAGCGAATCTTTCACAACATATCCGTTATCAAGGACATCCGCAAGGATCATGTCCGCCGAAACGCCGAGAGCATTGATTATTGCAATCAGGGATTCAAGAGAAGGTGTCTTTTCACCCCGCTCTATCGCACCTACATAGTTAATGCTTAAATCAGCTTTTTCCGCAAGGTCCTCTTGACGAAGCTTCTTCATCAGTCGGTATTTGCGGATGTTTTTGCCGATGGATTCAAGCTTCATCACAGCACCTCCTGTCAGCGTGAAATATACACTGATAGTATAGGCGCAGCACTCTTCCTCATACAGATTCTATACGGAAGATACCCTCTCCATTAGCGTTGATTTGCCCGTGGGATTGTGCTATTCTTTTTTATAAAGGAGTGCATTTTGGAATGGGCAAAGAGCAAACTGCAACCTTCATCGGTCATAAAGAATGCTACGGTGTCCAGACCGAAGAAGTCCGAAGGGAAATAGAAAAAATCATTGCATTGGGCGTGACCGATTTCCTAAACGGAGGCATGGGCGGGTTTGACTGGATGTGCGCAAGGATTGTCTACGACCTGAAAAAGAGTTACCCGCAAATTAAGAACTATCTTGTCATCCCCTACCTGACCTTCAATATCGCTGAGCCAAAATATTTTGACGCTACGATCTATCCAGAAGGCTTCGAGAAGTACCATTTCAAAGCTGCCATCCCGGCAAGGAACCGCTACCTCGTAGATAACTCCACATACGCAATCTGCTATGTGACCCATGACTGGGGAGGTGCAGCAAAAACACTCCAACGCGCAACCAAGAAAGGACTTACAATCATCAATTTGGGAGAAAGAAAAGATGGGAGAGATAATTTATAAGAAACAGTTTTGCAAAGAACCAATAGAGGAAATCGAGCCAGAGATGACAAACTTCACCGATAGCAGTCATGCTCCGTCGTTTGAGGAAATCATGAAAGAGATTTACAGCGGTGTCTCTTACCTCGCCTTGCCGCAGCGTGAAAAGCAGGCCAAGGCTTTTATCAAAGCGGCCATAGACCTGTCCAATGCTTATGAGGTGGATATTGAGATCGAAGAACATTTCAGCCACATATCCGTCAACTATTTTTTTAATTGCAGTGCGGCGATGGGCTTTCTGAAAAAGATCATTCAGATGGCGGATGACATCTCTTTCTTTGACCATATCAACGGCTACGATTTGGTCATGTCCCTCGACTTTTATACAAAGGCAGTATTCAAAAGAGGACGGCTTATTCAGCCCCAATGGTCAGACCTGAGTGAGTGAATGGCACTCGGGTTTTGTTTTTGGTCTAAAGCTCCAAGAACTTGAATTTTTTTTGTAAATACGCAAAAGAACCTGTTGCGGCTTTCGAGTGTTTCCGCTATAATTATAATGTGTTTTTATATCCTCGCTGCATCTCGGAAAACAAGGAGCGTTGACATGAAGATAAGTTATAAGAAACTGTGGGTACTGCTTATCCAGAGAGACATATCGAAAGTGACTTTGCGTAAAGAGGTCGGCATCGCTGCCGGTACGATGAGCAAGCTCAATAAGGGTGAGGAAGTCGCTCTTCCTATTTTACTGCGCATCTGCGATTACCTTGATTGCGATATTGGGGACATCTGCGAAGCTGTACGCGAGGAAAAACAGTCCTGCAATCAAGGAGGCGAGTGATCGAGATGGAACGAAAAGAATACAGTGCGGGCGCGGTGAAGCTATCATTTTGGTTCATAGAGTTCCGAAAGGTAGTGGAGCTGCTGAGCGAAGGGAAAGACATCAATCAGATAAAATCCCTTGCCCTGAACGAGAACCTGTTTGCAGCTCCGACTACTCTTCGAGCCAATCAAATTTATCATACCGTCACAGGCCGCATCAAAACTTTGGACAAGAGCTTCATTCCGCTTTTCATGCGCAGTGACCTTGCGACACAGAAGCTCTTTGCACTGGTTGCTGCTATGGCGTATGATACGCTGTTCTTTGATTTTGTCTATGAAGTGATACGCGAAAAGATGATCCTTGGCACAACCGAGCTTTCTGACAGCGATGTGCGCGTATTCTTCAAAGATAAGCAGCAGCAAAATGAAAAAGTGGCCGGGTGGACAGACGCTACACTGGTACGGCTTGGCCGATGCTATAAAACAATGCTGTACGAAGCCGGGGTAATTGATAAAGCAAAAACAGCCAGAAAAATACTGCGACCCATTTTAGACCCGGAACTGGTACGCTGGCTTAACCAGAATGATATGGGTGTTTATGTCAAGGCGCTTGCGGGGGTAAGATAATGGATTTAACAGAGAGACTTGATGCAATGGAGGCGGCGATCCGAAAACCATCTTTTCGTCAAAGCAGCGGAAAAGCCAACGAGGTCAACTACTGGATTTTTGACTATCCGCCTGAAAAGGAGCTGGAAGTCCGCGAGCGTATCGAATATATGAAGCATAAAAACTCAAAAGGGACAGACGGATTCGAGCTGGTTGTGTTTGACCTTTATGACATTATCATTGACTTTCTCGAAGGGAAGGGCTTTATCGAGAAGTGCTGTGAGTTTGAGAAGAAGCGCGGGATTCAGAGGATCGTCAAGGCGGTCAGCAACTCGATGAAAGTCAGTGAGGATGACAGCCTGATCGTGCAGTATATCCTTGACCACACCCCGGAGAATGCCATCGTCTTTTTGACGGGTGTTGGAAAGAGCTATCCGCTTCTTCGTTCCCATAATGTACTGAACAACCTCCACCAGTCCTATCTACACGCACCGGTGGTGATGTTCTTCCCCGGCACTTATAATGAACAGGAATTGATCCTCTTCAACGAAATCAAAGACGATAACTATTACAGAGCCTTCCGGCTTGTAAAGTGATGGAGGTAGCGTAATGAAAATAAAGGATATGTTCGCCAAGAAGATCGACCGCGAAATTCAAGGCGTAATTATCGTCGGGCAGGGCGAAGATGCCAATGTATCGCAGGAGCTTGACGAATATGTTGTAACCCGTGAACTTCAAAAACACTTCGCTGACTTCTACTCGGCTTACAAAAAAGGGATCGTCGGGACAACGCCGAAGATGGGCGTATGGATTTCCGGCTTCTTTGGAAGCGGTAAATCTCACTTCCTGAAAATCCTGTCCTACCTCTTGGAAAACCGTCAGGTCGGCGACAGAAGGGCGATGGATTACTTTGTTGAGGATAAGAAGATCGTAGATCCGATGGTGTTGGCGGACATGAAACTGGCAGCTGATACGCCTACGGATGTGATCCTCTTCAACATCGATTCCAAGAGCGAAACGAACGGCAAACAGAACAAGGATGCCATTGTCAATGTATTCCTCAAAGTCTTCAATCAGATGCAGGGCTTCTGCGGTTCTATTCCTCATGTCGCTGATCTGGAACGGAGGCTTTCCGAAGAAGGACGCTACGACGAGTTCAAGGCTGCTTTTGAGGGAGAGTACGGCGAGCCGTGGGAAGACTCCCGGCAGGACTTTGACTTCATTCAGGACAGCGTTGTAGATGCCCTTGTTTCAATGGATTTCATGAGCGAATCGGCGGCAAGAAACTGGTGCGAAAAGGCGGTGGAGCCTTATACCATCAGCATCGAAGACTTTGCCAAGCGCGTCAAGGCATATATCGACCGCAAAGGGAACAACCACCATGTTGTATTTCTGGTGGACGAAATTGGGCAGTACATCGGCGATGACTCTAAGCTGATGCTCAATCTCCAAACCGTGACCGAGGAACTGGGCAAGGAGTGCATGGGCAAGGCATGGGTCATCGTTACCAGCCAGCAGGACATTGACTCCATCACAAAAGTCAAAGGCAATGATTTCTCTAAAATTCAGGGACGGTTTGATACCCGCCTCTCCCTCTCTTCTGCCAATGTGGATGCCGTTATCAAGAAGAGAATCCTTGAAAAGACCGAACCGGCTGCGCAGTCGCTCCGGCTGCTCTATGAGCAGAAAGCGACGATCATCAAAAACCTAATCGTATTCAACGATACCGCAGAAAAGAAGCTGTACGCGAGTGCGGAAGACTTTGCCGAGGTATACCCCTTTGTGCCGTACCAGTTCAATCTACTGTCCAGTGTATTAACTTCTATCCGCACCCACGGGGCTTCCGGTAAGCACCTTTCCGGTGGCGAGCGCTCCATGCTGGCGCTCTTCAAGGAGTCTGCGGTCAAAGTCATGAACGAAGAGATGGGTGTCATTGTGCCCTTCCACCGCTTCTATGATGCGCTGGAAAACTTTCTGGATCACAGCCACAGCGGGGTCATCATCAGGGCTTATGACAACAGCTACATCAACCCGGAGAAAAAGGACCGGGATGTGTTTGCGATCAATGTCCTCAAGACCCTCTTTATGATCAAGTATGTGCTGGAAATTGAGGCGAACATTGACAACATCACCAGCCTGATGATTGAAAATATCGACGATGACCGGATTGAGCTGAAAGGCTGTGTGGAGGAAGCGCTGAAGGTCCTGATGCGGCAGATGCTGATTCAGAAAAACGGCAGCATCTATGTCTTCCTAACCGATGAGGAACAGGAAGTCAACAACGAGATCGAAAAGGAAAATGTCGAAACGCCGGAAATCATCACCAAGGTCGCGGAGATGATTTTTGAAGACATCTTCCCCGGCAAGCGCTACACCTACCCTGCATTCAATGGGCGCTATGCGTTCGGCTTCAATCAGTTTGTGGATGACCGCCCTTATAAGGCTAATCAGAACTATGACATTGGCCTTCGCGTCCTGACTCCGTGGTATGACGGCAGCACGGACGATGGTACACTTCGGATGATGTCCGGTCAAGGCAGAGAAGTCCTTGTCGTTCTCCCCAATGATGCTGAGTTCCTGACGGAAATCCAAGCCTACCTGAAAATCGAAGGCTTCCTTCGGAAAAACACTTCCACACAGCTTGCCAAGTACGAGACGATCAAAGAGGCAAAGCGTGTGGAAATGCGGGAGCGCAACCAAAACGCCAAGCTCTACCTGACCGAAGCACTGAAAGAAGCAACCATCTATGTAAATGGCGATGTTGTCCGCGTAAACGGGAAAGAAGTCAGCAGCCGGATCAATGAAGCCATTGGCCGGTTGGTGCAGACAGTTTACCACAAGCTTTCCTACATTGACGCACCGATGAGCGAGGCGGAGATCCGCAAGATGCTCCATCAGAGCAACCAGCTTGCCCTTTCTCTGGAAGGCGGCACAGAGAGCAATGCCCATGCGCTGGATGATGTACAGGGCTTTATCGCTATGAATACGCGCAATCACATGAAAACTTCTATGAAGACGGTGAAGGATCGCTTCATGAAGGCTCCTTACGGCTTTGTGGAGGACGATGTGAATTGGCTGGTAGCGAGGCTCTTTAAGCGCGGCGACCTGTCTTTCACCGTCAACGGTGCAGCGGTCAGCCTGAATAATAAGACCGAGGAAGAGATCATCGGGTTTATCACCAAAAAAGCGTTTGCAGAAAAGCTCCTGATGGAAGAGCGCGTCCGTGTCAGCGATAAGGACAAAAAGGCTGTCCGGGATGTGATGAAGGAAACCTTCGGCGCGGCCACTGCGGCGGAAGATGAAGATACCATCATGAAGAACTTCCAGCGTTACGCGCAAAACACGATTTATGAAATCGAGCGGCTGGAAGTCAATTACAAGCAATACCCCTATCCGGGCAAGCGTGTTTTGTCCAACGGGAAGGCGCTGATGCAGTCTGTCGTTCAGATTCAGTCTGCTTTGGACTTCTTTACAACCGTTTCCAAGAAGCGGGATGATTTCTTCGACTTTGCAGAGGACTACGAACCGGTCAAGACCTTCTTTGAGGGCGAACAATCCACAATTTTTGCCCGTGCGCTGGATATGCTTGCGATCTATGATGACAGCAAGACCTATATCGTCAACGATGAGCTGGAAAACATCGTCGCGCAGATGCGCTCTATTACCCGGCAGGAAAAGCCGTATGCCAACATCCCGAAGCTTCCTGAGCTACGGGAGCGGTTCATGTCCTGCTATGTGAAGATTTTGCAGCAGGAGTCCGCCCCTGTCATTGATTCGATCGATCAGGCTTGGAAGCGTGTTTTGGAGGTACTATCCACCAAAGAGTACAACGATCAGAAGAGAACGGCTTACTTTGAGAAGTTCCAAGAAATTCGGGATGGTGCCACCCACTGCAACAATGTCTCTACGCTGAGAAGCTACGCAGATAAGGCCGATGCTCTGAAACTCCGGCTGCTCAATGAAATGGATGACCTCGATAACAAGCTGGCAAAGCAAAAGGCTGAGGAAGAGGCGCGCCGCAAGGCAGAGGAAGCCAAGCAGAGCGGGAAGCCCACATCGGAAGCAACCGTTGCCCCTGCACCGGTGAAAATCCGCAAGACAAAGAATGTCTCCATCAAGATGATGACGGGAACGGCCTCTTGGCGTCTGGAAAGCAAGGAGGACATTGACCGCTACATGGACAACCTTCGGAAATCGCTGGAAGCGCAACTGGATGAAGACACGATTGTCAATGTGGAGTTCTAAGGAGAGTAATGGTGTCAATATCACAAATTGAAAGTAAAATTAAGTCGCTTCAAGCCGAAATCACCCGCCTAAATCGGCAAAACACCGAAGAGGCGAAAAAGGAGGCCAAAGCGCAAGAAAACATCAGAAGAACCCAAAAGTCTATAACGAAAAATACTTCTCTGTCTTCACTCAAGACAAAGCAGCGGACGATTGCTTCTGAAACGGATAAGGCTGATAAGGCAAGGAAAAAGCAAACAGAAATTCTTGAGAAAATCGGAAAGAAGAAAGCAGAGCTTGCTAAACAGCAGAGTCTACTGCAAAAAGAGCAGGACAAAGCCTTTAAGTCTTTGACAGATAAACACGATTCGTTAATCGAAGCGCAAAGAAAATTGGTATCGGAGGCAGATGCGATGCAAACAGCAGTACAGGAAAAGGAATATGACTTTTTCATTTCCCACGCATGGGAGGATAAAGAAGCGGTTGCAAAGCCATTGGCAGATGCCTTGATCGCAAAAGGCGCAAAGGTATGGCTCGATAAATACGAGATGACTGTTGGGGACAGTCTCCGGCAATCTATTGACGATGGGTTGGTTCACTCGCGGTATGGCATTGTAATTCTTTCCGAGACTTACTTCAAGAAATTCTGGACAGGGAAAGAACTTAACGGACTTTTTGCAAAACAAGAGGACGGGCAAAAAGTTATCTTGCCTGTATGGCATAATATATCGAAAGACAAGGTTAAGGAATACAGTCCGATCTTGGCTGATATGTTTGCCCTGAAAACTGCGGACTTCACAATAGACGAACTTGCAGAGGAATTTATCAAGCTCGTCCAATGAAGGAGAATAAAGAATCATGAACAAAACAGCCATAAAAAACTTTGCAATCTGGGCGCGGAACAAGCTCATTGCGGACATCCAATACCGCGCCGGATTGATGGGGATCACAGCGGACGGCATCAAAGACCCGCTGCCGCAGTCTAACGGGACGATGGAGTTCTATGACATCGGGACTTCTGAGCCGTATGCCATCACTGGTGATGCAATCCCCCAGCGCAAGAAGCTGGTGGAGGTGATCCGCAAGAAAGATAAAGACAGCAACTACGCCACAGCTTATAAATACATTCTGGAAGAGGTCGCCTATACATGGTTCAACCGGCTGATTGCGATCCGCTTCATGGAGGTCAATGACTATCTGCCCTCTCATATCCGCGTTCTGTCTTCGGAGAGCGGCAAGATCGAGCCGGATTTGGTCACAACACCCTTCGACGCAGAGCTGACCTTCACCTCCGCCGAGGAAGAGACTGTCCTGCGCCTGAAAACCGAAAACAAACTGGACGAGCTGTTCCGGCTGCTGTTCATCAAGCAGTGCAACGCCCTGAACGAAATTCTTCCCGCCCTGTTTGAGAAGACCAGCGACTACACCGAGCTGCTGTTGAATCTCTCTGTTGTCGATCAGGAGGGCGTTGTATACCACTTGACCCATGACATCCCGGAGCAGGACTTTGACATCACGCATCCTGACGATGACGGGAAGATTCAAGGCCAGGTGGAGATCATCGGCTGGCTATACCAGTATTACAACACCGAGCCGAAGAACGCCGCCTTTGCCAAGAACGGTAAGATTACCAAGGAGGAAATCCCCGCCGTCACCCAGCTTTTTACGCCAGACTGGATCGTCCGCTATATGGTCGAAAACAGCCTTGGCCGCATCTTCATCGACAAACGGAAAGAACAGGGCGTTTTTGCTGACGGTCATGGCCTCGATGAAATGAGCTGGGATGAGGTTGAGGCAAAGCGCATCGCCAACGAAGAGGAAATTGCCGGGCAGATGGGCTGGAAGTATTATCTGCCGGAAGCCGCGCAGGCCAAGGAAGTGCGCCAGCAGCTCAACGAAATCCAGAAGCAGAGCGAATACAAAGATGTCCGGGACATCAAGGTCATTGACCCCTGCATGGGCAGCGGCCATATCTTGGTATACGCCTTCGATGTGCTGATGAGGATGTACGAAAACGACGGGTACAGCCAGCGCGACGCAGCACAGTGCATCTTGGAACACAACCTGTTCGGGCTGGACATTGATGACCGGGCGGCGCAGCTCGCCTATTTTGCTGTGATGATGAAAGCCCGCCAGTACGACCGGCGCATCTTCTCTCGCGGCATCCAGCCCCATGTCTATGCGATTGCCGAGAGCAACGGCATTGACGGTTACACACGGGACTACTTCATGAACAACGACCCGAAGTTAAAAGCGGCGCTGGACAGCATCATCCATGATTTGCACGATGCAAAGGAGTACGGCTCCATCCTGACGGTGGCACCGGTGGACTTTGCCGCTCTGTATGCCCGCGTGGACGAGATACAGAACGACATCAGCCTCCATCGGGAAGCTGCCATGAACACCATCCTGCCGCTAATCCGCGTGGCGGAGGTGCTGGCGCAACAGTACAATGTGGTAGTGACGAATGAGGCTGTTATTTGTGGACTAACACCCGAAAAAGCCTGTAATTTCAAGGAATTTGCGGCATAAGCCCTTGCATTTGGGCAGTGCCGAAACTAAATAGCTGATGTTATACTGGGAGTAAGCGATGGACGCTTAGCCCATTTTTTATTGCCAAAATCAAATACGAACACGCCTTGCGCGTCTGTCTCTCCCTCCGGGGAGAATGCCTTTAACGGCTGGACAGACGCGCTTTTTTTGTACCCATTTTCAGGAGGATGAACGCTATGACAGATTACTGCGAAAACGGCAAGCCGAAGGACTGCCGGTACTGCTATTACTACGGCAGACACGGCTGTATGCTGAAGGTCTGCTATTATGACCGGCCAACGCCGGAAACGAAACCCGTAAGCGAATGCGATGACTGTCCGTATGGTAAGTGCGGGCCTTGCATCGGCTGGTGTACGAAGGAGATTCTTCGCTCGCTTGAGAGGGGGCGCGCCAAGTGACGCTGGATTATTTCTACGGTGCCCAGGCGGATCAGTTTGCCTTTTACCGTATCCCCAAGGCGCTGTTTACCGATGAACGCTTCAAGTCCATCTCCACCGAGGCCAAAATCCTTTACGGTATTCTGCTGGATCGGATGAGCCTGAGCCGTAAAAACGGCTGGCTGGACGAACAGGGGCGCGTGTTCATCATCTTCACGCTGGAGGAGGTCATGGAGGCTATCGGCTGTGCCGATCAGAAGGCCACCAAGCTGCTGAACGAGCTGGACAGCAAAGCCGGTCTCATAGAGCGCAAGCGGCAGGGGCTGGGCAAGCCCAATCTCATCTTCGTCAAGAACTTTGTGGATAACTCCACATGCAGCGTCCCACCCGCACCGGAATCACGAATCAAGACTCGTGAAAATCACGATTCAGCAGACGTGAATTTCACGACTCCGGAATCCCGAAAATCACGAGGAAGTAATACTGATTCAAATTATACTGATTTGAGTGAGACTGAAACCTATCCTTTCCCTTCCGGTCAAGGTGGCGGTCACGGTCAGGCACCTGTGGATAAGATGGGACGGGATATGGATGAGCGGGAACAATATCGGGCAATTCTTGAAGATAATCTGGAGTACGACATTCTCCTGGAGAACAACCCGTATGACCGGGATACCATCGCGGAGATCATGGAGCTTCTTCTCGATACTATCTGCTCCAAACGCCAGTACATCCGAATCGCCGGGGATGATAAGCCCCGTGAGGTAGTCAAGAGCCAGTTTCTCAAGCTCAACAGCACGCATATCGAATATGTGCTGAGTTCCTTCAAGGAGAACGCCAGCAAGGTACGCAACATCAAGCAGTACCTTCTGGCTTCCCTATACAACGCGCCGCTGACCATATCGAATTACTACGACGCCCTGGTGCGTCACGATATGGCAAACGGCTTTGTCTGAGCCGCAGCTTTCCTGCTGCGGCTTCTGTCATTTCCGGGAGGTGATGCAAATTGGCAGAAGAAAAGGACACGGCAGCACCGGCAAAGCGGACTGCCGGTAAGACAGGCAGGCGAAAAAAGCCGGAAGCGGAACACGCGGCCCGGGCCGCTCCCCAGGACAAAGACACCGGCAGCAAGGCACAGGAAATTCTGGAACAGGCGCGCACAGAGCCGAAACCCGAATGGGAGGTTGCGGAACAGGTCGTACTGCTCCCGCTGGACAGGCTCCGGCCGTTCAAAAACCACCCGTTCAAAGTAAACGATGAGGATGAGCTGATGCAGGACACCATCGACAGCATCATGGCGGGCGGTGTAATCAACCCGATTCTGGTTCGCCCGGCGGAGGACGGCAAATTTGAAGTCGTTTCCGGACACCGCAGGTTCCGGGCATCGGAGCTTGCCGGCAAAGCGGACATAAAGGCCATCGTCCGGGAAATGGACGATGATACGGCCGTGATTACCATGGTGGACAGCAACCTGCAAAGAGAGAACATTCTTCCCAGCGAGCGGGCGTTTTCCTACCGCATGAAGATGGAAGCCCTGACCCATCAGGGACAGCGCACCGACCCCACTTTGCGCCAAGTTGGCGCAAAGTTCAGAACGGCAGAGCTGGTCGGTCAGCCGGCCGGCGACAGCGCCCGTCAGGTACAGCGGTTTATCCGTCTGACGGAGCTGATTCCGCAGCTGCTGGATATGGTGGACAGAAAAGAGCTTGCCTTCAATCCGGCAGTAGAACTGTCCTACCTGAAACCCCATGAGCAGGAGCAGTTTCTCGACGCCATGGACTACGCACAGGCGACGCCGTCGCTTTCACAGGCGCAGCGCCTCAAACGCCTGAGCCAGAACGGACAATGCACACTGGAAGCCATGTACGAAATCATGGATGAGGAAAAGAAAAGCGAGCTCGACCGCATAACCATCCGCGGCGATGTGCTGCGGAAGTATTTTCCGAAGTCCTACACACCCCTGCAGATGCAGGAGACCATCATCAAACTGCTGGAAGCCTGGCAGAAAAACAGAGCGCATCAACAGGAGCGCTGAAAGGAGTTTTTATGGCAAATATCACACTGAACATTGAGGGAGATCTGAACATCTATGTCAGCGAGGAGGACGGTCAGCCGGACAGCCTGTATCTGGACGGCATGGACGGCTTTCCCGAAACGCTGCGCATCCATCTGGAAGCCGACGGCGAAGATGATGAAAGCAAGGCGGAGGTCATCTACGCCATTCCCGGCGCAGCGGCCATCAGCATGACGCTGTATGAGGCGTTGACGCTGGCGCTGAACAGCGGCGGCGCGGACAGTCTGGAGCTGATGCCCGTTTCGGGCATTTTCATCGCCTTTAACAGCGATGACGTCATCATCGACCAGAGCGGCGACTGCTATCTTGCCGGCCCCGGCATCATCTTTGCGCTGGAGGACGGCGATATTGTTTCGCTGGATGAGGAGGACAAAAAGCTGATCACCCAGGTGCTGGAGGACGGGACTGCCGAACTGACCAACGGCGCGGAAATCCGCTGCGCCTTCGGGCTGTGAGGTCTGCCCATGAAAGAATTTGAAGTCACCATTACCGAAACACTTCAGAAGTCCATCACGGTTGAGGCAGCAACCAAAGAGGAAGCGCAGGCAATGGTCGAGGAAATGTGGGACAAGGGTGATGTGGTGTTGGATGCCGATCACTTCGTCGGCGCAGAGTTCAGCTGTAATGACGGGCAGGAAATTGAGGCGGACAAGCCCATTGAGGTGCTGCTCGTGGAGCCCGGACAGTATGCCAGAATGACCACCATCGGCTCCTCCCTTGAGGATATGCAGAAGGTTGTGGGCGGCTACATTCAGGAGGCTCCCTTCTTCCGTGATCCGGTCACGCTGGTCTGCAACGAGGAAGGCAAGATTTCCGGCCTGCCGCTGAACCGCGCCATCCGGGACGATGACGGAAAAATCATCGATGTTGTCGCCGGAACCTTTTTCATCTGCGGTGCGGAGGGCGATCACTTCTCCTCCATTCCGAAGGAGCTTCAGAAAAAGTATGAGGAGAAATTCAAAAAGCCGGAGGCGTTTCTGAAGATGGGGCGCAGCATCATGGCGATTCCCACGGAGCCCACGGCGTCCAATCCGAAGCCGGACAGGAAAGCGCCGGGCATGGAGCTGTAACCGCCGTCCGGAAAGTATGCAGAGAAAGGAGATGATGCACCTTGCAGGAGGAGGTTGAAAACAGAACCGTCACGCTGACCATATCCGGCGCAAAGCTGACCGGACGCACACTCAAGTGGGCAATCCGTCAGTTTCTGAATCACCACAGCAAATCGCAGGCAAAGAAAGCCCAGGCCGCAGCAATCACGCCGCGCGGGAAACAGTCGGTGGCAGAGCTGGTCGGTCAGAATCAGGGCGTTCAGAACATTGAGATCAGCGATAAAAACATCAAGGACTTTGACCGCGTGGCCCGGAAATACGGCATCGACTATGCCGTCAAGAAGGATACCACCGAAGAGATTCCCAAGTATCTGGTCTTTTTCAAGGCACGGGACGGCGACGCACTGAACGCGGCGTTCCGGGAATACTCGGCGGTCGTTGCGAAAAAGAAGGAACGTCCGTCTGTCATTCAGAAGCTGCGCGCGATCAATCCGCTGGAGCAGGCAGTGAAAAAGGACAGGGTTCGGCACAAGGACAAGGGGCTGGAGCTATGAGACTGGATAAAAAGCTGAAAAAGAAACTGCTCCTGAACGCGCCCTATGTCCTGTTCGTATACCTGTTTGACAAGGCGGCGCAGGGCATACGCCTTGCCCCCGGCACGGACGCCAGCCAGAAACTCCTGCATCTGGCTGACGGCTTCGGCAGCGCCTTTGCCTCACCGCTGCCCAGCTTCCACCCGATTGACCTGCTCATCGGCATCGCCGGTGCGGTCATCATGTGGGTGGTTGTGTATGTCCGGGGCAAAAACGCCAAGAAGTTCCGCAAGAACACGGAATACGGCTCCGCCCGCTGGGGAACGCCGGAGGACATTGAACCGTATATGGACCCGGACTTCCGGAACAACATCATTCTGACCCAGACGGAGCGGCTGACGATGAACAGCCGGCCCAAGGACCCCAAGACAGCCCGGAACAAAAACGTGCTGGTCATCGGCGGTTCCGGCTCCGGTAAAACGAGGTTCTTTGTGAAGCCGCAGCTCATGCAGCTCCACAGTTCCTATGTGGTCACTGACCCGAAAGGAAGTCTCCTGGTCGAGTGCGGCCGGCTGATGGAGCACGCAGGATACAAGATCAAGGTGTTCAACACTATCAACTTCAAAAAGTCGATGCACTACAATCCTTTCGCCTACATTCACAGCGAGAAGGATATTCTGAAGCTGGTCAACACCCTGATTACCAACACCAAGGGCGAAGGAAAAGGAGGCGATGATTTCTGGCTCAAGGCGGAGACCCTGCTTTACACGGCGCTGATCGGCTACATCTACTATGAAGCGCCGAAGGAGGAACAGAACTTCGCAACACTTGTGGAATTCATCAATGCAATGGAGGTGCGTGAGGATGATGAAACCTTTGAAAACAACGTAGATATCGCATTCCGGGAGCTCGGCGAGCGTGACCCCAACCACTTTGCCGTGCGCCAATGGCGAAAATACAAGCTGGCCGCCGGCAAAACAGCTAAATCGATCAATATTTCCGCCGGTGCGCGCCTTGCTCCCTTTGACATTCAGGAGCTTCGGGAGATCACCATGTATGATGAACTGGAGCTGGATACGCTGGGCGGAACCAAAAAGGGCGATACCCAGAAGACCGTGCTGTTCCTCATCATGAGCGACACGGACAGCACCTTTAACTTCCTCATTTCCATGATTTACAGCCAGCTCTTTAATCTGCTCTGTGAAAAGGCGGATGACGAGTTCGGCGGGCGTCTGCCGATTCATGTGCGCTGCCTCATTGACGAGTGCGCCAACATCGGTCAGATTCCCAATCTGGAAAAGCTGATGGCGACCATCCGAAGCCGTGAGATTTCCGCCTGCCTGGTGCTTCAGGCGCAGTCCCAGCTGAAAGCGCTGTATAAGGACAGCGCCGATACCATCATCGGCAACTGCGATACCTCCCTGTTCCTGGGCGGTAAGGAGCCGACCACGCTGAAGGAACTGAACCAGACGCTGGGCAAGGAGACCATCGATACCTTCAACACCGGCGAGAGCCGCGGGCGCGAGGTCAGCCACAGCCTGAACTATCAGAAGTTGGGCAAAGACCTTGCCACCGTGGACGAGCTGGCCGTGCTGGACGGCGGAAAGTGCATCCTGCAGCTGCGCGGTGTACGCCCATTCCTGTCGGATAAGTACGACATCACCAAACACCCGAATTACAAATACCTGTCAGATGCGGATAAACGGAATGAGTTCGACATCGAACGCTTTCTGTCCCGCAGATTGAAGCCAAAACCGGATGAGGTCTATGATGTTTACGACATCGACGCATCCGTGATGGACGCCGGCGAAACTGCCGGCGGATAAAGGAGGATATCAGATGAACGAAAAAAGACGCCGACTCCCGCTGCAAAGTCGGAACAGACGCAATCATCAAAATCAATTCAAAAATGAAAGGAGACGCCGGAATCGGGAGGTTTCAGCAGCCATAAAGGCGCTGAAACAGTCGGTTCCGGCTTTTGCAATCCGGAGAAAACAGCATTATCAGTAATACTCCCGCAGGATTCCGGCAAATCGGAATATGGCATTTTTCAACAGCGCAGTAGGTGTTCTTCAGACTCTCGTTATCGCTCTGGGCGCAGGTCTCGCAATCTGGGGTGTCGTGAACCTCATGGAGGGCTACGGCAACGACAACCCCGGCGCCAAGAGCCAGGGCATGAAGCAGCTCATGGCGGGCGGCGGCGTGGCCCTCATCGGCATGACCCTTGTTCCTCTGCTTACCGGTCTTTTCGGTTAATTGCCGCACAGCAAGACAGAAGTGAGTAAAATCCAGGGCTTCCCCCTGCCATAGCGCAGGGGGAGCCGGAAAGGAGGTCGATGCCGATTGGATTTATTGCTCAACACGCTGACCGAATGGCTCAAGGAGCTTCTTGCCGGAGCGATTGCATCCAACCTGACAGGGATGGTGGACTCGGTGAATACGAAGGTCGGAGATATTGCGGTGCAGGTCGGTCAGACCCCGCAGGGCTGGAACAGCGGAATCTTCAGTATGATTCAGAACCTTTCCAACAACGTGATCCTGCCCATAGCCGGTATCATTCTGGCGCTGGTCATGACCATGGAATTCATCCGCATCATCATGGATAAGAACAACATGCATGATTTCGACACCTGGTCGATTCTCATGTGGGTGTTCAAGACGGCCTGCGCCATTCTGATCGTGTCCAACACATGGAATATCGTTATGGCGGTGTTCGACGTTTCTCAGACGGTAGTGAACAACGCCGCCGGCATGATCGTGGGCAATACGGATATCGAGCTTGTCACAGAGGGACTTGAGGAAACGCTGATGGCCATGGAGCTTTCCAGCCTGATCGGCCTGTGGTTCCAGTCCATGATCGTGGGCGTGACCATGCATATCCTGTCCATCATCATTATGCTCATCTGCTTCGGCAGAATGATCGAGATCTACCTGGTCACATCGGTTGCGCCGATCCCCATGTCCACCATGATGAACCACGAGTGGAGCCAGATGGGTCAGAACTATCTCAGAAGCCTGTTTGCACTGGCGTTTCAGGGCTTCTTAATCATCGTCTGCGTGGCAATTTATGCCGTCCTTGTGCAGAACATGGTCGTGGAGAGCGATATCTCCATGGCAATCTGGACGGTTATGGGTTACACCGTGCTGCTGTGCTTCACGCTGTTCAAGACCAGCTCGCTGGCCAAGAGCGTGTTCAACGCACATTAAGGAGGTGGAATCAGAATGGCATATGTACCCGTACCCAAGGACATGAACGCAGTCAAAACCAAGGTCGCCTTCAACCTGACCAAGCGCCAGATCGTCTGCTTCGGCGGAGGGCTTCTGGTGGGGCTTCCGGTCTTTTTTCTCATCAAGGGACACGTCAGCAGCAGTACGGCAACGCTCCTCATGGTGCTTGTCATGCTGCCTTTTTTCATGTTCGCCATGTATGAGAAGAACGGGCAGCCGCTGGAAAAGATCATCCGCAATATCGTGCAGGTCAGTTTTATCCGCCCGAAGGAGCGGCCATACAAAACAAATAACTTCTATTCTGCCGTAGTACGGCAGGAAAAACTGGATAAGGAGGTACAGAAGATTGTCCAAGGCGAAAAAGCTCACAAGAGCGGAAAAGCAGCAGATTAACGCTGCCATTCAGAACGCCAGACGACAGGACAAAAGACACAAATCCGCGCAGGATTCCATTCCCTTTCAGCGCATGTTCCCGGACGGCATCTGTCGCGTGACCGATCATTACTACACCAAGACGGTGCAGTTCCAGGACATCAACTACCAGCTGAATCAGAACGAGGACAAGGCCGCCATCTTTGACGGCTGGTGCGACTTTCTCAACTACTTTGACAGCTCCGTGCGCTTTGAGCTGTCCTTTATCAATACGGCGGCGAACAAGGATACCTACTCGGAGCGCATCGCCATTCCGCTGAAGGGCGACAGCTACGACAGCATCCGCGCCGAATACACCCAGATGCTGAAAAATCAGCTGGCCAAGGGCAACAATGGCCTCATCAAGACCAAGTACCTGACCTTCGGCATCGAGGCCGATTCGCTGAAAAGCGCCAAGCTCCGGCTGGAGCGCATTGAGACCGATGTGCTGAACAACTTCAAGCGGCTGGGTGTTCAGGCTGACCCGATGAACGGAAAGCAGCGTCTGGAACTGCTCCACGGCATCTTCCACATGGACGAGGAGCAGCCGTTTCTCTTTGACTGGGACTGGCTGGCTCCCACCGGGCTTTCCGTGAAGGACTTTATCGCGCCCAGCTCCTTTTCCTTCCGAAACGGCAAAAACTTCACCATGGGCAGGAAAATCGGGCAGGTTTCCTTCCTCCAGATTCTCGCGCCGGAGCTGAACGACCGGATGCTGGCCGACTTTCTGGATATGCAGAGCAGTCTGATTGTGACCATGCATGTTCAGTCGGTGGATCAGGTCAAAGCCATTAAGACCATCAAGCGCAAAATCACCGATCTGCAGAAGATGACCATTGAGGAGCAGAAAAAGGCCGTCCGCGCCGGATATGATATGGACATCATCCCCAGCGACCTGGCCACCTACGGCAACGAGGCGAAGAAGCTCCTGCAGGATCTGCAGTCCAGAAATGAGCGCATGTTCCTGCTGACCTTCCTGGTGCTGAACGTGGCGGAGACCAAACAGCAGTTGGAGAACAATGTGTTCCAGGCGGGCTCCATTGCCCAGAAATACAACTGCCAGCTGACCCGGCTTGACTTCCAGCAGGAGGAAGGGCTGATGAGCAGCCTGCCGCTGGGGCTCAATCAGGTGGAGATCGAACGCGGAATGACAACATCCAGTGTGGCGATTTTCGTGCCGTTTACCACGCAGGAGCTGTTTCAGAGCGGTAAGGAGGCGCTCTACTGCGGCATCAACGCCCTGTCCAACAACCTGATCATGGTGGACAGAAAGCTTCTCAAGAACCCGAACGGCCTGATTCTCGGCACGCCCGGCTCCGGCAAATCCTTTGCCGCCAAGCGCGAGATTGCCAATGTATTTTTCGTCACCGATGATGACATCATCATCTGCGACCCGGAATCGGAGTACGGCACACTGGTGGAGCGCCTGGGCGGGCAGGTCATCAAAATCTCGCCCACTTCAAGCGACTACATCAACCCCATGGACCTGAACCTGAACTACAGCGACGATGAGAATCCGTTGTCGCTGAAATCCGACTTCATCCTCTCCCTGTGCGAGCTGATCGTAGGCGGCAAGGAGGGCTTGCAGCCGGTGGAAAAGACCATCATCGACCGCTGTGTCCGCATGGTCTACCGGGATTATCTGGCTGACCCCGTGCCGGAAAACATGCCGATTCTGGAGGATCTGTACAATGCGCTGCTGACGCAGGAGGAAAAGGAGGCGCAGTACATCGCCACAGCGCTTGAAATCTATGTCACCGGCTCTCTGAATGTGTTCAACCACCGCACCAGCATCAACATTGAAAACCGCATCGTGTCCTTCGATATCAAGGAACTGGGCAAGCAGCTGAAGAAAATCGGTATGCTGATCGTGCAGGATGCAGTGTGGAACCGCGTCACCATCAACCGCGAGGCGCACAAATCCACACGTTATTACATCGACGAGATGCACCTTTTGCTCCGCGAGGAGCAGACGGCGGCGTACACCGTGGAAATCTGGAAGCGCTTCCGAAAATGGGGCGGCATTCCCACCGGCATCACGCAGAACGTCAAAGACCTGCTTTCCTCCCGCGAGGTGGAGAACATCTTTGAAAACTCCGACTATGTGTTTATGCTGAACCAGGCTTCCGGCGACCGGCAGATTCTCGCCAAGCAGCTGAATATTTCTCCCCATCAGCTCTCGTATGTCACCCACAGCGGTGAAGGCGAAGGGCTTCTTTTTTACGGCAGCACGATTCTTCCGTTTGTAGACCGCTTCCCGAAGGATACGGAGCTGTACCGAATCATCACCACCAAGCCGCAGGAGCAGGCTGGATAAGAAAGGACGACAAGATATGGAAAACAGGATGCAGATATTCCAGAATGAGGAGTTCGGGTGTGTCCGTACCTTCGTCACGGAGGACGGAGTTCCCTGGTTCGTTGGAAAAGACGTGGCGGATAACCTCGGGTACCAAAACGGTAGTCGAGATATTAACCGTCATGTGGCGCCGGAAGACCGGACAAAAGGAATGGTCTTTGACGGAAATCAACGGAAAGAGAGCATTCTTATCAATGAATCCGGGCTTTACAGCCTGATCCTCTCCAGCAAACTGGAAAGCGCCAAACGCTTCAAGCACTGGGTGACGAGCGAAGTTCTCCCCTCTATCCGCAGACATGGAGCCTATATGACCGATGCGCTGCTGGAACAGGCGGCAGGCAATGCCGATGTGGCGGCGCAGGTCGTTCGGGCACTGTCGGAAGAACGGAATCTCAACAAAAAGCTGGCCGGGCAGCTGAAACAGGCTGAAGCGCAGCTGACCGTTGCGCTTCCCAAGGCGGCGTATTTCGATGCGCTGGTAGACTGCCCCGACTGCACCGGTATCCGGCTCACCGCCAAGGAGCTGGGTGTTCCCCAGAGCATGTTCACGGCCTATCTCGTCAGAAAGAAATATGCCTACTATGACAGCAAAGGTATCATGCATCCTCACGCCCTTCCTTACCGCAACGGCCTGTTTGTTGTCCGTGAGTTTATCGCGCCCAACGGGCATCGCGGCACGCAGATGCTGGTTACGCCCAAGGGCAAACAGGTATTTCTGGCCGAACGCGCGGAGATCATCGGCTGAACAATACCACAACCATACGAATCGAGGTGATGCACATGGCAAAACGCTCGCCCCGTCTTCTGTTTACAGAGGAGGAGCTGGAAGCGTCGGAGCTTCAGAAGCCCATTAAAAAGGCGGAGAAAGCGCAGAAAAAACTCACAAAAGCTGAGTCGAAAATCCCCAAAAAGAAGATCGTTCAGAAACAGCGCGTCTATGACCCGAAGGAGAATCAGGTCGTGACGCGCCTTGTTTTTGAGGGAACCGAGAAAAAGCGCCCGTCCAAGCTCACCCATGCCGCAGCGGTCACTCCGCTCAATGCGGTTTCGGCAGTATCCCACCGGGAACTGCACGAGGATTCGGACGGCAGCGTTTCCGCATCGGTCTCCCATGAAGCCATCAGCAGCGCCGAGGGCGGCATCCGCACATTGGATACCGCCCACCGCACATTGCAGGATAAACCCTATGCCAGAGCGCTGAAAGCAGAACGCGCCGCTGACCGGGCCAATCTGAAGGCACTGTACAAGGAGGCAGAACTTCAGAATCCGGAATGGGGCGCAAGCCCGGTCTCCCGGTTCCAGCAGAAGCGCGCCATCAAGAAAGCCTACGCCGAGGCCAAGGCCGGAAAGGCTGCGGACAACACGGTCAAAGCGTCCGAGGCTGCGGCCAAAGCTGTGAAGAAAACCGGTGAGGAAACATCCAAAGCCGTTCAGTTTGTCGCCCGGCACAAAAAGGGCTTTGTGATTCTCGGCGTCATCGGAATGATGTTTCTGTTTGTCTCCGCTGTGATGTCCAGCTGTTCCGTGATGATGAGCTCGCTCACATCCTCCGGCGTGCTGACCACCTATCCCAGCGCCGATGCGGATATGCTGGCGGCGGAGGCGCAGTATCTGGCGCTTGAGGCAGAGCTTCAGGAGTATCTGGACAATTACGAAAGCACCCATGATTACGACGAATACCATTTTGACCTGGATGAGATCGAACATGACCCCTATGTGCTGATTTCCATGCTGACCGCACTCTGGGAGGGAGAATGGACGATTGATGAGGTAGGCGGTCTGCTTCAGACCATCTTCGACCGCCAGTACACGCTGACGGAGGATGTGCAGGTTGAAACCCGTTACAGAACAGAGACCCGCACCGGCTATTACACGGTTACAGACCCGGAGACCGGCGCGACCAGCATCGAGGAATACGAATATGAAGTGCAGGTTCCCTACGATTATTACATCTGTACGGTGACGTTGGAAAACTTCAATCTGTCCCATCTGCCGGTCTATCTGATGGATCAGGATCATCTGTCCCTGTATGCCTCCTATATGTCTACACTGGGCAACCGGCCCGATCTGTTCGCCGGTTCTTCCTACGTTGACCGCTATTACGGCGACCAGTACCGGTATGAAATCCCGGCAGGCGCGCTGGAGGATGAACAGTTTGCGGCCATGATTCAGGAAGCGGAAAAGTACCTGGGCTATCCGTATGTCTGGGGCGGCAGCTCGCCCAGCACCAGTTTTGACTGTTCCGGCTTTGTCAGCTGGGTCATCAATCACTGCGGTGTGGGCTGGAATGTGGGGCGGCTTGGCGCCGAAGGACTGCGCAATATCTGTTCCTATGTCTCTCCGGCCAACGCCAAGCCGGGCGACCTGATCTTCTTTGAGAAAACCTATGACACCTCCGGCGCGTCGCACGTCGGCATCTATGTGGGCAACAATATGATGATCCACTGCGGCGACCCCATCCAGTACACGAGCATCGATACGAACTACTGGCAGCAGCACTTCCTGCAATTCGGAAGGCTGCCCAGCCCGTAAGAAAGGAGCAGTATGAACCCGAAAATTGAAAAGCTGAAGGCGGAGAGAAGCAGGAATACCGAAAAGATTTCCGACCTTCAGAACCGCAACCGCAAGCTCTCCGAGCAGATTACGAAGCTGGAGAACAACGACATCATCGGTATGGTGCGTGAGATCGGTATGACGCCGGAACAGCTTGCCTCGCTTCTGAGCGGCAAGGCTGCGGATTCGCCCGCAACCGATGAATATGAAGAAACGGAGGGATATGAACATGAGAACTAAAAGGATGCTTCGCAGGGGGCTGACCGCACTGGCGGCAGCGCTTGCCATGATGACGGCGCTGGCGGCTCCCGCCTTTGCCTACGCAGGTGATTCTGCGGAGGCTGCTGAACAGCAGTCCTCCGGCAGTCAGACTGCCGTTCAGACGGAAAAAATCGGAACGGTGACGACCAACGGCGGCAGGCTGAATCTGCGCGACGGAGCCAGCACCAGCTACAACATCATCGGTCAGCTTCCCTGCGGCGATACCGTCACGGTGATCGGCGAGGAAAACGGCTGGTACAAAGTCGTCGTGCCCGAAAAGGAGGGCTATGTGTACGGCGGATATCTGAATGTCAGCGAGGGTACGGTTGTTACCGGGGATAATGCCGATACCGGTTCGACCGGTACAGAGAGTTCCGGAGCCCCGCTGACGCCCGACGGCAACCTGGAGCTTGTGGATGACGTGTACCAGACTTCGGACGGAAAGCAGTTCATCACGGTGCAGTCCAAGAATGACAACACCTTTTACATCGTCATCGACCGGGATAAGAACGGCGAAAACGTCTATTTTCTGAATCTGGTGGACGAGGCTGACCTGATGGCGCTGATGCAGGACGGCGAGGTCACGGTCAAATGCACCTGTACCGACCGCTGTGAAGCCGGCGATGTGGACCTGAACTGTCCGGTCTGCAAGACCAACCTGACGGAATGTACCGGAACGGTAAAGGAGGAACCGGAACCCACCGTCGTTCCGGAGGAGCCGGAAGAACCGGAGCCTGAAAAGAGCAGCTCCGCACCGCTGCTTCTCCTGCTGCTGATTGCCGGTCTGGGTGCGGGCGGCGCTGTGTACTGGTTCAAGTTCAGAAAGCAGAAGCCGGATACCAAGGGCCCCGATGATCTGGATGACTACGACTTCGGCGATGATGACGAAGATGATGAGGAAGAGTACGTCATCGAGGACGACCAGCCGGAGGAAACGGATGAAGTGTAATGGCGCAAACCGCATCTGCGCTAATCAGAGAAAGAGAGGATAATGATATGAAGCTTGTGATTACCGAAAAGCCCTCTGTGGCAAAATCCATTTCTGCCGTCCTTGGCGCTGACAAGCGCCGGGACGGTTATTTTGAGGGAGAAAATTTCCTCATTTCCTGGTGCTTCGGCCATCTGGCGGAACTGGCTTCCGCCGAGGTGTATGACGAGGCATATGCCAGATGGAGCCGTGAACAGCTCCCCATCATTCCCGAAAGCTGGCAGTACAGCGTCGGGCGCGATAAGAAAAAGCAGCTGGATCTGCTGACGGAGCTGATGCGCCGTTCGGATGTGACGGAAATCATCAATGCCTGCGATGCGGGACGCGAGGGCGAACTGATTTTCCGCACCGTCTATCTTCTGGCAGGCTGCGTGAAACCCGTGAAGCGCCTCTGGATTTCTTCCATGGAGGATGCTGCAATCCGCGAGGGCTTTGAAAACCTGCGTGACGGCAGCGAGTACGATAAGCTCTATGCCGCAGCCCTTTGCAGAAGCAAGGCGGACTGGCTGGTGGGCATCAACGCTACCCGGCTTTTCTCGGTGCTGTATCACCGCACACTGAATGTCGGTCGCGTGGTGTCACCTACTCTGGCGCTGCTGGTAGAGCGCGAAGCGGAAATCAAGGCTTTCCAGCCGGAGCCCTTTTACGCGGTGAAGCTGGACGCCGGTGATTTTACGGCGGTCAGTGAAAAAATGAAAAACAAGCCGGATGCGGAAAGCCTGAAATCCGCCTGCACAGGAACATCGGCGGTGATCCGCAGCGTGGAGCAGAAGGAAAAATCCGAAAAAGCTCCGGCGCTCTATGACCTGACGACACTCCAGAGAGACGCCAACCGAATCCTGGGCTTCACCGCCCAGCAGACGCTGGACTATCTTCAGTCCCTGTATGAGAAAAAGCTCTGCACCTATCCTAGAACCGACAGCCGCTATCTGACGGACGATATGGAAAGCGGAGTCCCGGCCGTCGCTGCCTGCGCCGCCGGCATTCTCGGCGTATCGGTCGGAGATGTGTTTTCAAAACAGGTCTGCGACAGCCGTAAGGTTTCCGATCACCATGCAGTCATTCCCACGATGGCTGCCGGAGAAGCCGAACTCTCTGCGCTGACGGCCGGAGAGCGCGAGGTGCTGAAGTTGGTTGCCCGTCAGGTGCTGATGGCGGTCAGTGCGCCGTACTCCTATCTGGAAACGGTAGCAACCGTCGAATGCGGCGGACAGGTATTCACCACAAAGGGCAAAACGGTGCTGAACGCCGGCTGGAAAAGCTATGCGACGGGCGAACAGAAGGAAAAGGTGCTCCCTCCGATGACCGAAGGACAGTCCATTGACAATTTTGCCGTTTCACTGGAGGAAGGAAAGACAAAGCCGCCTGCCCGATACACCGAGGACACGCTGCTTTCCGCCATGGAAAATGCAGGTGCAAAGGAGATGCCGGATGATGTAGAGCGCAAAGGGCTGGGCACGCCTGCTACCCGTGCCGGGATTCTGGAGAAACTGGTCTCCTCTGGCTTTGTGGAGCGAAAGAAGAATAAAAAGGCGGTCAGCCTGGTTCCGCAGGACATCGGTATCTCCCTGATTACGGTGCTTCCGGAACAGCTCCAGTCTCCGCTTCTGACTGCGGAATGGGAGATCATGTTGAAGGAGATCGAGCGCGGTGAGCTCTCCCCGGAGGCATTTATGGCGCAGATCAGCCGCATGGTTTCCGAACTGGTGCGCGACTACGAGCCTGTGAGCGGTGCGGAGGTGCTGTTCCCGTCCGGACGCCCGGTGGTCGGAAAATGCCCCCGCTGCGGCGGTCCGGTTACGGAGAGCAAGACCGGCTTTTTCTGTGAGCGCCGCGACTGCCGCTTTGGGCTCTGGAAGGACAACCGCTACCTGTCCGCAAAGCATATCATTCTGACGAAAAAGATGGCGGAGGCGCTTCTGAAGGATGGAAAAACCTTTGTCAGCGGCATGTACTCCGAAAAGACCGGCAAAAGCTATTCCGCCTACCTCGTACTGACGGACGACGGGCAGAAATCCAGCTATGCACTGGAGTTTGACAGAGAGAAAACCGGCGCATGAAGCTGAGCCCCGCAGAACGCGAAACAATTATCCTGTTTTCCGATGCAGACGATACCGCCAGCGTCTACACCTACGACAGGAGGCTGATTAAAAAGCTGGACGCCCTTTGCAGAAAATGTCCGGAAGAAGTGTATGAGGAGAAAAAGCGCTCCTCCGCCGGTGCGAAAAGCTATATCGTGCCCAAAAGCTGTGTTTCCGTCCGTGAGCCGTTTTCCAGAGCGCGTCGCGAGGCGGCCAGCAGGCGCGCAAAGGAGGCCGGCACCGTCCCGCCGGACAGAAGCAAAGGCCGCGTTTCGGATGAATAATGCAGGGAGATGGGCGCAGGGCTTCGGCTCTGTGCCCTGTTTCCCGGAAAGGATGGTATATGGCAGAAAAACAGAGCAGCAGGGACAGGCTGAAGGAGATCACGGCAAGCATCGAGGACGGCATCAAGGAGCTGTTCCAGTCGGAGAGCTATGCGCAGTATCTTCAGACCATGAGCCGGTTTCACCATTACAGCGTAAACAATCAGGTGCTGATTCATATGCAGAAGCCGGACGCCACGCTGGTGGCAGGCTTCAACAAATGGAAGAATCAGTTCGGAAGAAATGTCATCAAGGGAGAACACGGCATTAAAATCATTGCTCCAACTCCCTTCAAAAAGAAAATCGAGCAGGAAAAGCTCGACCCGGATACGCAGCTTCCCATGCTGGACGCGGACGGGAAAATCATTACGGAGGAAAAGACCATCCAGATTCCCATGTACAAGCCGGTGACGGTGTTCGATGTTTCACAGACCGAGGGCAAGCATTTGCCCCAGCTGGCACATGACCTGTCGGGCAATGTGGCGAATTACGATGTGTTCATGGAGGCGCTGCGCCGCTCTTCTCCGGTTCCCATCTCTGTTGAAGTGATGGGCGGCGGTATGGACGGTTACTTTGACCTGGAGCATCAGGACATCGCCATCCGCAAGGGCATGAGCGAGGTGCAGACGGTATCTGCGGTCATACATGAGATGGCGCACGCACTGCTTCACAATCGAACCAAAGATACTGAGGAGAAAACTCCGGAAATCTCCCGCAGTACCGAGGAGGTGCAGGCAGAAAGCATTTCCTATGCGGTGTGCGCCTATTACGGCATTGCCACCGGCGACAACAGCTTCGGCTATATCGCGTCCTGGTCAAAGGACAAAACCCTGCCGGAGCTTCGGGAAAGTCTGGAGGTAATCAGCAGGACCGCCGACGGCCTTATCAACGATATCGACCGCCATTATGCGGAAATTATGAAAGAGCGCGAAGCGGAGCTGATTGCCGCTGAACCTGCCATGACGATGGAACGCCTTTATGCCGTGGATGACCGGTATCTTCATGTTCAGCGCACGGACACCGGCGTGGATTACACGATTTACGATAAGGCATCCATGAAGGAAATCGACGGCGGTCAGCTGGATATGGAGATCAGCACGCTGACCGAGGCGGCGTTGGAAATCTGCACCTCCCATGAAATCGGGCAGAACGCCCCGCTTCAGGTTGCGGATATCGGAATACTGGATGAATTGCAGGTCACGCGGGATGCGGCGATTGCCATCGAGCCGCCTGTGCAGGAGAACCTGGAGCCGGAGACGGATACTCCGGCTGACCCGGCAATTTCCGTGGAGGCGCGGAACGCCTACGGCTATACGGATGATGCAATGCTCCCGCTGACAAAGGAGCGCGCTATGGAACTGTTTGAACGCGATGTGCCGGTATATCTTCTCTATGGGGACAATACCGAGGCGATGGCCTTTGAACAGACGGAGATACTGAACCACGACGGCATCTTCGGCATTGACTGCGCAGACTGGGAGGCAGTAAAGGAGCAGTTTCCTGTCGTCACGGAAAACAGATGGCAGAAAGCGTTCCAGCAGAATCCGGCAGACAGCTACTGCATTTATCAGCTCTGCAGAGATCCGGAACTGGCAGAGCTTCGCTTTATGAATTCTCATTATCTCCGGGAACATGGGCTTGAGCCTGCATTTGACCATTACGAGGCAGTCTATTCTGGGGCGCTCCCGTCTGACGGCAGTACAGAAGCCCGTCTGGATGATCTGTACATGAAATTCAACACCGCCCACCCGCAGGATTATACCGGCCACAGCCTGTCCGTCAGCGACATTGTTGTCTTAAGGCAGCAGGGTGCGGTAAGCTCTCATTATGTGGACAGCGTGGGCTTTGTTCAGCTTCCGGCGTTCCTGCCAGACAATTACCTGAAAAATGCGGAGATGTCCATGGAGGACGATTACGGGATGATCGACGGCATCATCAACAACGGTCCAAAGGAACAGCCGGAGGTCAAGCCAAAGGCTCCCGATCTTTCGGCACTGTTTGAAGCGGCCAGACAGGTCGTTCAGGAAGATAAGCAGGTTTCTGAATCGGGCAAAAAGCCTTCCGTTCTGGCCATGCTCCATGCACCCGCGCCGTCCAGAAGCGAAAAGACCGCGCAGACAAAAAGCGCAGAAAGGGATCTGATATGACGAATTTCACCAATGACGAGATGAATCTGATGTGCATCTACAGCGCCGGCAGCAGCCGTACCGACCTGATGCAGAAACTCACGGAAATGAAGAAGTACCTGGAGCGCGATGAGGTACAGCTGTTGTCGCTGACCGAGGGGACGCTTGCAAAACTGGGAACAATGACCGATGAGGAGTTCGGGCAGCTGGAGCTCTACCCTGATTTCGATATCTGATTCTATTCCGAAAAAAGGTGCAGACGCACCCGATTTCGGAATACGGCTTGATTCCTATTTCAGATTTTTGCGGGAAACCGCAGAAATCTGAAACAGGATAGTTCTAAATCAAAATATGTGGAGGAAGAAAGCGTTCGTGTGATACGGGCGCTCTTTTCTTTTGAAAGGAGACGTGATCTATGGTAAGTAAATTGCAGGAGTACCGAAGAATGTCGGAAGAGGCGCAGCGGCAGTTGACCGGAAGCCTGGAGCGCTGGCAGTCCTTCCTCGCCACCGCGTCGAGGCTGTACAAATACCCGTATCACGAACAGGTCATGATCCATGCCCAGCGCCCGGACGCCACCGCCTGTGCGGAGTTCGACGTCTGGAACAATACGATGCGCCGGTATGTGCGGCGCGGTTCCAAGGGTATCGCGCTCATCGATACCAGCGGAGACCGCGAGCGACTGCGCTATGTGTTCGATGTTTCGGATACCGGCACCCGGCCCAATTCCAGAAGCCTGAACCTGTGGGAACTGCGGGAGGAGCATATTCCAGCCGTGTCTTCTATGCTGGAGAAAAACTACGGCGTTCCGGCAGGCGAAAACCTTGCCGATCAGCTGGAGACCGTGGCTTCTCAGCTGGCGCGGGAATACTGGGAGGACAACCGCAGGGACATTCTCGGCATCCTTGAGGATTCTTTTCTGGAAGAGTATGATGAATTCAACGTCGGAGTGGCCTTCCGGAATGCCGCCGAGGTCAGTATCAGTTATTCCCTGATGCTGCGCTGCGGTTTGGAGCCGGAAAACTACTTTGAACACGAAGACTTTATGAGCGTTTTCGATTTCAACACCCCGGAAACGGCGGGCGCGCTGGGAACGGCGGTGAGCGGCATCAATCAGCAGGTGCTGCGGGAAATCGGAGCGACCATCCGAAACTATGAACGCGAACAGATCGCGGAAAGGAGCACAGAACATGGAAATGACGTACAGGCAGAACGGGGATTATCTGATCCCGGACATCAGACTGAGCGAACAGGAGGAGACACCCATCGGGAAGTACGGTCAGATGCGGAAACAGTATCTGAAGGAGCATCGCCCGATTCTCTGGAACCGTCTGGTGCTGTCGGAGCAGCTGTATCCGCACCTTCGGGAGATCGACGGGACGGCGCACCGGAGGCTGGACGAGCTGATGCCGCAGATGGCGAAGCAGACCGGCGTGACGGAGGAACTGAAGCGCAGAGACCCGATGAAATGGGCGGGCATGATGAATACGCTGAAGGCACAGGCCGAGGAGATCATTCTGAACGAGCTGGTGTACAATTAACAGCCGGTGAGCCGGAGCCTCCGGAAGAACTGAATAGCGGATATACTGCCGGGGCAGAGTTTGAACAGCTCTCCCTGAACCTTTTCCTCTCGGAACAGGAGCAGATATCCCAAATTGATGAAGCGGATCGCACAACCGAAGTGCTGTCCGCTTTTTCTTTTTCCCAGACGGAAATCGACGATATGCTCCGTTTTGGCAGCAACACAAGCCATGCCAGAGAGCATATCGCGGATGCGTTCCAGAAGCAGAAGCCGATTGAGGAAATCGCGGTGCTGCTGCAAAGGGAATTCCATGGTGGCTACGGCATCCGGGGCGAACACGGCGATTATGCCGCGTGGTATGACGGGGACGGCATTCATCTGCACAAAGGCCGTGAGGCCAGATACGCCGCTGATTCTCATGTCATTACATGGGAGGCTGCGGCGGAAAGAATCGGCCAACTGCTGGAAGAAGGCAGCTTTGCTTCCAATGTGGAGCTTGCCGAGGCTGGTGGGCGTGTCCGTTCCGAGCTGGCGCAGAGCCTGCTCTATCTGAAGCATGACCTGAGTGAGGAAGCAAACCGGGTGGGCTACTTCTCCTCCATGGACGATCTTCCTGCCGGTTATCCGGACGCCACCGCAGCGCTTGCGGAGAAAATGGCGGACAACACTTATGTCGATACGCTTCGCGGCGAATTCCTGACATTCCTAAATGACTATGCGGAAAACAGAGAACTTCTGCGCTTTCATTATCACCGGATGGATGAGCTGTGGCAGGGAGTCAGGGACATCTCCGCTGAGCGCCGGGGATATCCGGACGGGCCTGCCGAATTTGCGGAACCGCAAAGCTTTATCACCGAGGATGAAATCAGCGAAGTCCTTGCCGGCGGCAGCTCTGTGGCGGGCGGAAAGGGCAGAATCTACGCCTATTTTACCGCAGACCACACCATGAAGGAAAAAGCGGATTTTCTGAAACAGGAGTACGGCATCGGCGGACGCTCCCACGCGCTGTCCGGAGCAGACCATTCCTCCGAAGATCACAGTGCCAAGGGCATCCGGCTGACCAAAGGCGGATGTGCCTCTGTAGAGCTGAACTGGACGAAGGTTGCCGAGCGTATCTCCTCCCTCATCCGGAAGGACAGGTACTTCACCCAGGAGCAGAAGGATACCTATGCGCGGATGCACGATGAACCGGAAATCTCTGAACCTGAAGAACCTGCGCAGGAGGAACCTCCTGTCATAGAAGAATCCGCGTCCGAGCCGATTAAGCAGCCTGTTTCTGAACCGACTGCTGCGCCGGAGCCTGTCACAGCCGATGAAATCAGCGATGCACTCATCCGCTGGAACGGCAGTTTTGAAAGCAAGGCCCGTGTCAACGACTATATGCAGGTGCATGGGAGGGAGCGCGGAGCTGCCGCATGGCTGAAAGATGAGTTCGGCGGTGCGGATAGCTTTTCCGTTGTTACCAACCATGGAATGCTGGAATTGCCGTGGGCGAAAGTGCAGCGTCAGTTGGGGATTCTGGTGAATGACGGACGCTTCTTTACCGAGGCCGACCGGATGCTAGCGCAGGCGGAACAGATTGCTGCCCAGAGTGAGGTCGAATCTTATGAACGCTTCGCTGTCATTGAAACGGACGATGGCTACGGCATCTGGGACGATCTGCACGACGGCCTCTATGTGGATGAGGAAGGTGTGACTGCCGACTTCGATTCCGAGTGGGTGGCAGAGAACTATCTGATCGAACTAAAAGAGAAAATTGCCCAGCGGGAAGCTGCCGAATGGGAGTATGTGGAGCAATCCAAATATGAGGCGCAGACCGAGGAAAACGATGCGGCGGATATGCAGGCGGGTATCGCTTCGCCGGAGAAAACTGAACCTGCGGAAATGGAGTCTGTACCCCATTTTCAGGACGATAACGACCTGATCGGCGCGGAACTGACACTGGACGGCAGGCGCTTTGCGGTGGATGAGGTCAGGGATGGCCGCGCCTCCCTGCGGGACATTACATTCCAGAACGGAACCGGTTTTCCCATTTTCCGCAATGAACCGGTTGAGACCGTGCGCGGGATTCTCTTCCCGGAAAAGACGACGGTGCCCCAGGTGAATCTGGAAGCCGAACTGACCGAGGCAGAGCTTGCCCTGATGCGCCCGCAGCTGGACGCGGCAGGGATTGACTACCTGGTTGCCAATGCCGGGTACAACAGACGGACCATCAGCTTTTCCTCCCAGCATTATCGGGAAGTACAGGATATGCTGGATGCGCTGCCTGAGGAACTGGAACAGCCTCGCTTTACCGTGGAGCTGACTTCCGATGCTTTTGAAGAGCCGTTCATCATCCGGGATAATTCCGTGCCGGAGGGACGGGACGGCCAGTATTATGATGTGGGCGGCATCTATCAGACGTTTCGTTCAGAGCAGGAGGCGCAGAAATACGCCGACAGGCTGAATGGCAAGGAAACATTTGAACAGCCGCAGATGACTTCCGAGACCGAGGCAGTTTACCCCGGCGAGCAGACCGGACTTCCCTATGACATCGTTACAGAACGGTTGCACACAGAGCCGGAGCATACGCCGCCCGAACCGGAGGTCAGCACAGATGATGCTATCGATGCAAATCCGGTTTCCGTACAGATCGGCGGCGAGTGGAAGACATTTCCCAACACCGGTGCGGCAGAACAGGCGATGTACGAAGAATACAGGGCACAGACCCACAGGAACGCGCAGAATTTCCGCATCACTGATTCTGACCTGGGGACAGGCGGTGCCAAGACCAAGTATCAGGCAAACATCAGCGCCATCCGGCTGCTGAAACAGCTGGAAGCCGAAGGACTTCAGGCTATCCCGGAGCAGCAGGAAGTGCTCTCCCGGTATGTGGGCTGGGGCGGTCTGGCGGACGCCTTTGACCCGGATAAGGAAAACTGGCGTGCGGAATATGCGGAACTGAAGGAACTGCTCACACCGGAGGAATACGAGGCCGCAAGAGCCTCCACGCTGAACGCCCACTACACCAGTCCCACCGTCATTCATGCCATGTATGAGGCGCTGGAGAATATGGGCTTTGAATCGGGCAACATTCTGGAACCCAGCATGGGCGTCGGGAACTTCTTCGGCTGCCTGCCCGAGTCCATGCAGAACAGCAGGCTTTACGGTGTGGAGCTGGACAGCATCACCGGACGGATTGCAAAGCAGCTTTACCCCAAAGCAGACATTACCGTGGCAGGATTTGAAACCACCGACAGACGGGATTTTTATGACGTTGCCATCGGCAACGTGCCGTTCGGACAGTATCAGGTCAATGACCGGGCTTACAACAGGCTCGGTTTTTCTATTCATGACTATTTCTTTGCCAAGACGCTCGATCAGGTACGCCCCGGCGGCGTGATTGCCTTTGTCACCAGCCGCTACACCATGGACAAGCAGTCCCCGGAAGTCCGCAGGTACATTGCGCAGCGGGCAGAGCTGCTGGGCGCAATCCGTTTGCCCAATAACGCCTTCAAAGCCAATGCGGGCACGGATGTTGTCTCCGATATCATCTTCCTGCAGAAGCGGGACTGCCCCATCGAGATTGAACCGGACTGGGTACATCTGGGGCGGAATGAGGACGGCTTTGCCATCAACAGCTACTTTGTGGAGCACCCGGAGATGATTCTGGGGCGGCAGTCTTCCGAAAGCACCCAGTACGGCAGACAGGATTTCACCGTAGAACCCATCGAAGGACTGGAGCTTGCCGACCAGCTTCACGACGCAGTGAAATACATCCGCGGCACCTATCAGACGGCGGAGCTGCCGGAGCTCGGCGATGACGAGGCGCTTTCGGATAGCATCCCCGCAGACCCGAATGTCAAAAACTACAGCTATACCGTTGTGGACGGAGAGGTCTACTACCGTCAGAACAGCCTGATGAGCCGGCCGGCGCTGAACGCGACCGCATCGGAGCGCGTCAAGGGGCTGGTGGAACTGCGTGACTGCCTGCACCACCTGATCGATCTCCAGATGGACGCCATGACTCCGGACAGCGCAATCCGGCAGGCACAGGCAGAGCTGAACACGCTCTACGATAATTTTTCTGCAAAATACGGCCTCATCAACAGCCGCGCCAATGCGCTGGCATTTCAGGACGACAGCTCCTATTACCTGCTGTGTACACTGGAGGAGCTGGACGAGGAAAAACAGCTGAAGCGCAAGGCAGATATCTTCACCAAGCGCACCATCAAACCCCATGAGGTTGTGACCTCCGTGGATACCCCGTCCGAAGCGCTGGCGCTGTCCATCTCCGAAAAAGCCTGCGTGGATCTTGAGTATATGCAGCAGCTGACCGGCATGGACGAGTCATCGCTGATTGACGGCCTGCAAGGCGTTATCTTCCGGGACCCGGTGAAAAGCGAGTGGCAGACTGCCGATGAGTATCTTTCCGGCAATGTGCGCCAGAAACTGCGGGAAGCGGAACAGGCAGCATCTGCCGATCCGGCCTATCTGCCCAATGTGGAGGCACTCCGTTCTTCCCAGCCGAAGGATCTGGACGCTTCTGAAATTGAGGTGCGCCTGGGAGCAACCTGGATTGACCAGAAATACATCCAGCAGTTTATGGAGGAAACCTTTGAGCCGCCGTATTACCTGCGCCGGAGTATCCAGGTGCATTTCTCACCGTTCACTGCGGAGTGGAGCATCAGCGGAAAATCCCAGCCGTCCTACAACGACGTAAACGCCTATATGACCTATGGCACGGAGCGCGCCAACGCCTACCGGATTCTGGAGGACACGCTGAACCTGCGCGATGTGCGCATCTATGATACTGTGACCGACCCGGACGGCAAGGAACGCCGGGTTCTCAATTCCAAAGAAACAACCCTTGCCCAGCAGAAACAGCAGGCCATCAAGGACGCCTTTTCCGAGTGGATCTGGAAAGACCCGGACAGACGGCAGGAGCTTGTGACACGCTACAATGAGCTGTTCAATTCCAACCGGTCGCGCGAATATGATGGCTCCCATATCACTTTCAGCGGCATGAACCCGGAGATTCACTTACGGGAACATCAGCTGAATGCCGTCGCACACATTCTCTACGGGGGAAATACGTTATTGGCGCACGAGGTTGGCGCAGGCAAGACCTTCGAGATGGTCGCTGCCGCCATGGAGAGCAAACGTCTGGGGCTTTGCCACAAGCCGATGTTTGTGGTTCCGAATCATCTGACCGAGCAATGGGCTTCGGAGTTTCTGCGGCTGTACCCGTCTGCCAACATTCTGGCGGCAACGAAAAAGGATTTTGAACCGAAAAACCGCAAAAAGTTTTGCGCCCGCATTGCCACCGGCGATTACGACGCCATTATCATCGGGCACAGTCAGTTTGAGCGCATCCCCGTTTCCATGGAACGGCAGGAGCGACTGCTGCGGGAACAGATCGATGAAGTCACCGAGGGTATTGAAGAACTGAAAAACAGCCGTGCGGAGCGCTTTACCATCAAGTCCATGGAGCGCACGAAGAAAGGACTGGAAACCAAGCTGAAAAAGCTGCTGGAATCCGGAAGAAAGGATGATGTTGTTACCTTTGAGGAACTGGGCGTTGACCGGCTCTATGTGGACGAGGCACACGCCTTCAAGAACCTGTTTCTTTATACAAAGATGCGCAATGTGGCCGGACTTTCAACTACGGATGCACAGAAATCCTCCGATATGCTGCTGAAATGCCGCTACATCGATGAGCTGACCGGTGGCAAAGGCGTGGTGTTCGCAACGGGTACGCCCGTCAGTAACTCCATGACTGAGCTTTACACCATGATGCGCTATCTCCAGCATGACACGCTTCAGAAAAAAGGACTGGCGCATTTTGACTGCTGGGCTTCCACCTTCGGTGAGACCACAACGGCGATTGAGCTGGCTCCGGAGGGCACCGGCTACCGTGCCAGAACGCGCTTTGCCAAGTTCTTCAATCTGCCGGAGCTGATGACCCTGTTCAAGGAAGTGGCCGACATCAAGACATCCGACCAGCTCCACCTTCCCGTGCCGGAAGCTGTCTATCACAATGTGGTGGCACAGCCGACAGAGATTCAGCAGGCGATGGTGCAGGAGTTATCAGAGCGCGCTGCCAAAGTCCATGCCGGTGCGGTGGACGCCAGCGTGGACAATATGCTCCGCATCACTACGGACGGAAGAAAGCTGGGACTCGACCAGCGCATCATCAATCCTGATCTGCCGGATGACCCGTCTAGCAAGGTCAATATGTGTGTGGATAACATCTACCGCATCTGGGACGAGGGTCAGGCGGACAAACTGACCCAGTTGGTGTTTTGCGACTTGAGCACACCCAAAACCGGTGCTCCAGCGGCGAAAGCAGCCAAGGCGGTCGGCGGTAATCTGGATGATCCGGAGCTTCATGCTGTCGCAGGTGCTGTTAAGGACGACCCTCCGGAACCGGAGTTCACCGTCTACGATGACATCCGGGAGAAACTGGTGGCAAGAGGCATTCCGCGAGAACAGATCTCCTTTATCCATGAGGCCAATACCGAGGCACGGAAGAAAGAACTGTTTGCCAAAGTCCGTTCCGGTCAGGTGCGTGTGCTGATGGGCAGCACCTTCAAAATGGGGGCCGGCATGAACGTGCAGGACCGGCTTGTGGCGCTTCATGATCTGGATGCGCCGTGGCGGCCGGGCGACCTGGAACAGCGCTCCGGACGAATCATCCGTCAGGGAAACAGGAACAAGCAAGTCCACATCTTCCGCTATGTGACGGAGGCCACCTTTGACGCTTATCTCTGGCAGACGCTTGAAAACAAGCAGAAGTTTATTTCGCAGATTATGACAAGCAAAAGCCCTGTGAGAAGCTGTGAGGACATTGATGAAACCGCGCTGTCCTATGCGGAGATCAAGGCGCTCTGTGCCGGTGACGAGCGCATCAAGGAGAAGATGGATCTGGATGTGGATGTGGCACGGCTGAAGCTGATGAAGGCCAACCATCAGAGTCAGCAGTACCGGTTGGAGGACAACCTTCTCCGTCACTTCCCGGAACAGATTGAACAGAACAAGGGATTCATCGCAGGATTTCAGGCAGATATGCAGACGCTGGCGGAACATCCCCATCCGCAGGACGGCTTTGCCGGCATGACGGTGCGGGGCGATGTTCTGACCGATAAGGAAAACGCCGGTGCAGCTTTGGTTGATGCCATGAAGGAAGTCAAGGGGCTGGAACCGGTGCCCATCGGCAGCTACCGCGGCTTTCAGATGTCTCTGACGCTGGAGGATTTCGGAAAGCAGTATGTGCTGACCCTCAAGGGGAAAATGTCCCATCGCGTGGAGCTGGGCAAAGACCCCAGGGGCAATCTCATCCGCATCGATAATGCCCTCGCCGGCATGGAGACGCGCCTTGCCCGTGTGCAGGAAAAGCTGGATTCCCTTTATGCGCAGATGGAAACCGCCAAAGCGGAGCTGGGCAAGCCCTTTCCGCAGGAGCAGGAGCTGAAGGAAAAATCTGCCCGTCTGGCGCAGCTGAATATTGAGCTGAATATCGATGACAGGACGCCGATGGAGGCAATGGCCGAGATTGCAGACAGCGAGCCGGAGGTGCGCCCTGCTGTCAGAGCAAAATCCGAAAGGCCGTCTGTGCTGACCAAACTCCATGCCCCGCTGCCGCAGCGGGACAGTCATCCCAAACAGAATGAAACCGAGAAGGAGGTTCGCTGAATATGGAAAAGAAAATCGCAACGGATACGCCGTTATACCGGCATGATGCAGCCTATGCCCGCGAGCATGGAGAACTGCCGCTGTACAGAGAGTCCTATCAGGCCAACATCGCCTGCAAGGAGGCGATTGAGGAAGCCATTTCCGAGAATTACGGCAACAACCGTCTGAATTCTCAGGCAGTGTTTGATGCGATCAGCGCGGAATTCAGCATGGAGAGAATCCAATATGTACTGGCCAATACCGTGCAGTATAAGGATTGGGACGGACGCATCAGCCGCGCCAACCGGGAGTGGGCGCAGACCGTGCCGGTTGTGCCCAACCCCGATTCCTGGGGCGGAGACCGCAACTGCTATTTTGTGGTGGACAGGCCGCATACCGGACTGACGGATCTGTTCATTACCCATTTCCGAAAGGAACTGGAGAAAGCCCCCAGAGGGAAAAAGCCGTCTGTTCTGGAAAAGCTCCAGAAGCCACTGCCGGACACTGCGCCGAAACCCGGCAGAGAGAAAGCGCAGGAGCTCTGATTATGGCAGATACCAGGGACATCAGTATGCACTTCTGGGCAACACAGGAGGAGTATGATCTGATTCAAAAGAACATGGCGCTGTCGGGCAGTACGAACCTCAGCGCCTTCCTGCGGAAGATGGCCATTGACGGCATGGTCATTAAGCTGGATATGCCGGAGATTCAGGAGATGTTGCATCTGCTCAGGCGCGCAAACGCCAATATCAATCAGATTGCCAGACATCTGCATGATACCGGACGCATCTACGATACAGATTTGGAGGAAATACTGGGGTTTCAGAAAGAAACCACTGCCCGTCTGAACGATATTCTCACCAAATTGTCCGCCTTGAAATAAGGACAATACACCCCATGGGCAGCAGAGCCGCGCGCTTTGCTGCCCGCATTTTTTGCTATCCGGCTTCGCATCCTTGAGCGTTTTGAATTTCGGAATTACAATAGAATCAGAAAAGAAGAACAGGAGGCTCTGACCATGAAAATATTACTGAAAATTCTCTGCGCACCGATGATTGCCGTTTTGTCCGTTTTCGTCTGGCTGGCGTCGAAACTGGTTCAGATATCCGCTGTTGTTATGAATTTCATCGCCATTGCCGTGGGGCTTGGCGCACTCTGCATCCTTTTTGACGGAAAGACCGCCCAGGGCATCTGCGGACTGATTGCGGCGTTTCTCCTTACCCCGTTCGGACTGCCGATGATCTCCATCATACTTCTGGGACAGGTGCAGAAATTCCGCTACTGGATTCAGGACAGCGTGTACGGATAACGAAACTTTGCGCCAACTTGGCGCAAGGTAACTACATTGATGAGGGCTTCTGCTTTTGCCGGCAGGAGCCTTTCTTTTTTGAAAAAGGTGGTGAACCGGTATGGCAACAACGCGCATTATCCCCATGCATCAGAACAAGGGAAAAACCATCCGGCAATGCCTGTCCGACAGATTGGACTACGGCAAAAATCCGGATAAAACCCAGGAGGGCCAGCTGATCAGCGCCTATGCCTGCGACCCGGATACCGCAGATGCAGAATTCGCGCTTTCCAAACGCGAGTATTTTCAGCTGACCGGCCGCAGACAGGACAGCGATGTGATCGCCTATCAGGTGCGCCAGTCCTTTCGCCCCGGTGAGATTACGCCGGAAGAGGCAAACCGCATCGGCTATGAATTTGCCGAGCGCTTCTTAAAAGGCAACCACGCCTTTATTGTCTGCACCCACACGGACAAGCAGCATATCCATAACCACATTTACTGGAACTCCACCAGTCTTGACTGCACACGGAAATTCCGGAACTTCTGGGGCAGCACCATGGCAGTCCGAAAGCTGAGTGACCTGATCTGCGTTCAGCACAGGCTGTCTGTTATTGAAAATCCGAAGCCCCACGGCATAAGCTACAACCGTTGGCAGGGCGATATTGAAAAGCTCTCAAACCGCGACCGCCTCTGTCTGGATATGGATGCAGCACTGGCGAAAAAGCCGCATGACCTTGAGGGCTTTTATTCGCTTATGGAGCAGGCCGGTTACACCGTGACCCGCGGGAAAAACATCACATTCAGCCATCCGCGCCAGAAGCGCAATATCCGTATGTGCTCCCTTCCGGAGGAATACAGTGAGGATGTCATTCGGGAGGTGCTGGCAGGCAGGCGTATCCATAATCCGAGAAAACGCCGCAGTCCGCTGGCAGAACAGAAAGTCCAGCTTGTCAGCGCTCTGGAGGCAAAACAGAATCAGGGACGGGGCCATTACTACGATCTGTCTATCCAGAATCAAATCACCAAACAGCAGGCCAGGGCGCTTCTGTATTACCAGCAGCACGGGTTCACCAGCGCAGATGATTTTGACGCATTTGCCGAATCAGTGGAAGCTGTAAAGCAGCGTAGAGATGCGCTGTCCGCACAGATCACCTCTGCCGAAAAGCGGCTGAATGAGATTGCGGTGCTCCAGAAGCACATCACCAACTATCTCAAAACCAAGGATATCTATGCCGGTTATCGGGCGTCTGGTTATTCCAAAGCGTACTACGAGGAACATGAGGATGCGATCAAGCTCTGCAAAGCGTCCAAGCGGGCATTTGACGAATTGCTTCCATCTGACACTTCCGGCAAAACCGCCGGTTCCCACAAGAAGCAGCTTCCCTCCCTGAAAGCCCTCCGGGCGGAGTATGCCGAGCTGTTGGCAATGAAAAAGGCGGCATACCCGGAATACTACCGGGCGAAAGATGAGTACCGGGAGCTGCTGACTTATCAGGCCAATCTGGCCGGGCTGTTCGGCATTGAAAATGTCAGAAGCGCGCCTCAGCGAGAGCACCAGCAGGAAGAAAAATAAGCGCCGTCAGGTGCGCCGCCGAAGATGAAATCTTCGATCTTTGGGGTTTGGGGATTGTCCCCAACAAGCAGAAACAGAAAGTTCCGCCTCCGGGCGGAATCTTTTTGTTTTGGGCCTTTCTGATCAGGAAGGCATTGCTTGCCAAATTACAAGTTCATTAGCTTCAATTACACGACAAGTTCCTAAACGGCGACTTTTCGTATTGATTTTAGACGGATTCTGATGTATACTTATATTAGAATGTTGTACCTATTTGGGCATAATACGGAGATTTTGAGGAGGTGTCAAACCATGGCATTGCGTATTCCTTGGGATATTGAAGAAGCGGTGCTGATGCTTGATATGCTTCTCAAATCTATAGATGGAAAACTTACAAGAAAAGAGGCAATTCGTCAAGTCTCTGAGAAGCTGCGCAGACGCGCAGTAAATAGAGGAATAACGATTGATGATATCTTCAGGAATGAGAATGGAATTACATTCCAGATGTCAGCTTTGGAAGTTGCCTATACCGGAATAAAAACAAAACTAAAACAACCCACAAAGCTCTTCGTAGAAACTGTGAATCTGTATAGGAATCATCGAGAGCTTTATGAAGAAATACTTAAGGAGGCTGAGAACGTGGTTGAGCCAAAGTCTGTGCAGGATGAATTCTGTTCATATCTTTCGATGCAAATGCCGACGTTTCAGCTGTCAGATGCGTATCTGATGCTTTCGGATATTGAAAGCTTTTGCTTGGAAAGAAAAATTCTTCAGAATAAACTTTTTGAAACAACTGACCTTGAGGCAATTAAACGAGTGGTTCAGACGGTTGATTCTAACCGAGTCTTTCGCTTCACATATAAGCAAAATCTGAAAAAGATGTCGACCGTAATTCATGCGTACTATGCTTTTCTGAAGTCTTATAAGCCTGATGAAGAAAAGGAAGTAAAGCCGATTATTCAGGATGCAATACCTTCTTTGCCTGATGCAGATAGTATGAAGCAGAAGGATGATGCTGTTGGCCCGCAGGCTATCTCCGTGCCTGTAGCCGAAAGAACCAAATTAACGGATCAAGAGGAAAAGCAGAAGTTCAATGACTGGATGCTAAGTTCCGGAATGTCAAAGGCCACGATTACAAGTTATATGTCTTCTTTTGGCCAGTGTGTAAAGTCTGTAGCAAATTATAAATTGTGCGAGACGAGCCTTTGGAATGTAGCGAACGCAGAAGATGCCAGCCATATTTATGATCAGCTGTTTGGTATTTCTGAGTTTTACGAATATAACAAGCAACAGCACAACCGATTTAGTGCTGCATTTCGGAAATTCATTGAATACAGATCCGGAGGTAGCCCGGCAAGCTTGAAACCCTCGCAGCCGACACAATTTGCAGTTGAAAAAAAGCCAACGAGAAGGAAGGAGAATGATCCTGTACTTATTCGCTACAAGGAATTGCTGGATAAGTTCTTTCAGAAGGGATTTCGCATGGAATCCTCGCTGGATATGAAAAAGCTTCGTAGGTTTTATCAGGATCAATATGGAACAGAGCTTTCTGATGAGGATGCTCTTGTTTGCCAGGACATCAGTTCAGTAACAATTCTTCATGAGGGAAAAGCCTATCTTCCTGATTCGATGCTATCGCAGGAGAAAAAAGAAAAGCTGCTGCAGTATATAGAGGATAAATTCGTTTCTGGCTGTGATGCCATCTATTACAGTGCATTGTTTTCGGAGTTTGAGGAAGCTTTCCAGGGTGAGCGTATTTATACGCCTGAGATGCTAAAAACTTATTTGTCATACATCAACAAAGGGAATTATGTACTTCAGCGCAGTTACCTTGCTAAGGACTACACCGTGCAAATGAATCCTGAAGATGACATCAGAGAGTATCTAAAAGAAGCCGCCGGACCTGTTGAAGTGGAGCGGCTTGCTGCTGAGCTCTCTTACATTCCAGAACAGAAAATCAAGTTTGCCCTTAGCACCAACAATGATTTCATCTGGAACGCAACAGGCGAGTATTTCTATGAGGATTGTGTTCATTTCAGCAATTCTGAATTGGAATGGATTTCTCAATTCATCTTGGATGGTATTGAAGAACGGGACTTTGTTACTGGCAATGAACTCGTTGAAGCAGTAGAGGCACATTTCCCTGACATTAAAGAAATGTACCAGTGGATTACGCCAGTCGGTATGAGAAATGTCATCGGGTATAAGCTGAACGACAGATTCTCCTTCAATGGTAACATTATCAGCAAATATGGCGAGGATTTGTCCATGGCTGAAGTGTATGCAAAGTACTGCCGTAAACATTCTCGGTTCACCTTGGATGAGCTGAATGTTTTGAAGCAGGAACTTGGCTCTACGATTTATTTTGATGAGATTTATGCCAATTCTCTGCGCATAAGTCAGAATGAGTTTGTCTCTCAGGATATGGCGCAGTTTGATGTTGAAGCAACTGATGAGGCGATCGGGCGAATTTGCACAGGGCAATATATGTCGCTTCAAGAAATTCGTGACTTTGGAACATTTCCGTATGCCGGTTATCCGTGGAACGAATATCTGCTGGAGCATTTTGTCGCAAATTACAGCCAGAAATTCATGTTGCTCCACATTGGCTTCAGCGCCAATGTGTGCGCTGGCGCTATTGTAAAACAGGCATCCTCCTGTAAGGATTTTAATGATCTTCTGGTCGATATTCTGGCAAACAGCAATATTGTGCTGGATGAAGATTCTGCATTGGAATATCTGCGTCAGCAGGGATATATCGCCCGGAGACGCTACAGTGATATAGGAAGAATAGTAACCGAGGCGAAAGTGGTCCGGTCAAAGAAAGGATAAGATAGAATATGTACTCCTATGATTGGGACCCATCTACTGGAGGCTATATACTGAACAGTACACCACTGAATTTCAGTAAAGAGCCTCGTCCGGTATATTACAAGGAATTGGATATGCTGGGCTTTGACCGGTATTGGGATTATGAAAAGGACGACACCTACCCCTATATGTGGGCGGAAGCAAATACCTATTGGTATCGTGGGCGGAAGGTGGCCCAGACTAAAGGTGGATCATTATGTTCTCCGCCTGAAATAACAATTTTAGAAGATGCGGAGCCGCGGGGGGAAAAATTACGTTTTGTTGATGTGCCTGCAATGGTAAGTAAGAATACTCCGTTCATGGAAGGCTTTGTTCAGGAAACAATCAAAAAAGTATATAACACCTATGTCGAATATCAGAAAAAAGCTGATGTTTTTTACGTAGCTTTTAGTGGCGGAAAAGACAGTATTGTAACTCTCGATATCGTACAAAGAGCACTTCCTCATAATGCGTTCAAGGTTCTCTTTGGTGATACTGGGATGGAATTTCCCGATACTTACAAGACAGTAGATTTAACTGAAGAATGGTGCAAAAGCTTGGGTATTGAGTTTATTCGTGCGAAATCAGAGTTTTCACCCGAATATACCTGGAGACAATTTGGCCCACCGGCAACGGTCACAAGATGGTGTTGCAGTGTTCATAAGACAGCCCCTCAGGTGATAGCACTTCGCGAATATACTGGTAAGAACAATTTCACCGGAATGGCGTTTATTGGGGTTAGAGGAAGCGAAAGTTTATCTCGTAGCGAATACGATTATGTTAGCCTTGGAGAAAAACACAAGGGGCAATACAGCTGTAATCCTATTCTTGAATGGAATTCCGCTGAACTATTTTGCTACATCTATGCAAACGACTTGATTTTAAATGAAGCATATAAGAAAGGTAACAGAAGAGCAGGATGCTTAGTATGTCCACGTGCTGCTGAGAGAAATGAGTATATGAGTAGGGAATGCTACCCAGATTCATTTGATACCTATGCAAACATCATCAGAGAATTGTATAAACAACACCTGCCGGATAAAGATGTTTTGGAGGATTTCATTGCGAACGGCGGATGGAAAGCTCGCAAGAATGGACGAGATCTTTCAATTAGCATGGGGTATGAAGAAAAAACCACAAAAACAGAGAATGTAATTGAGGTTCACAATCCCAAGGTAGATTGGAAAACATGGATAAAGACCATCGGTGTACTTTTAAATGATGAGTCGCCGTATAGGATGTTGTTCCGAAATGAGGAATTTACCTTTTCCCTGAATCCAATCAAGGATGGCTATGAGGTTCGATATGATAGAGAGTATTCTAAACGTAATCCGTTGTTTGTGAAACTCTTTAAAAATGTTTTTCGTAAATCGGCGTGTTGCATCGGGTGTAGAGAATGCGAAGCTGACTGCCATAATGGTTGCATTTCCATGGTAAATGGTAAAGTAACGATTAGCGAACAATGTGTACATTGCGCGCAATGTCATAAAGTTGAAAAGGGCTGTTTGGTTTATAAGTCCTTAGAAATGCCAAAGGGAGGTTTATCGATGTCTGCAAATAAAAGCCTTAACTGCTATTCACATCACGCTCCAAAAGCTGACTGGTTTAAGCAGTACTTTGAGTACAAAAATGATTTTGATCAGAAGCATTCTCTGGGTTCACAGATGTACAGCTTTTTCAAGCGCTTTCTGAGAGATTCAGAGTTGCTTGATGAAGGTGGATTTAGCAGGACTGCTCAAATAATTGATAAGATTGGTTTGGACGAGCCTGCCGCATGGGGCATCATGCTCACAAACTTATCTTATACGCCTCAAATCAACTGGTTTGTTAAGCGTATGAATATGGGAGAAACCTACAGCAAAGAGTACACTCTTTCTTTGCTTGTTCAGGATGGTGCAAAAGAAAGCTGGGTAAATGATATCTGGAGTTCGTTTGGGCGGTTCGTTGATTTGCCTTTCAACGAAGTTGGTATGGGTCACGCATATAAAGAAAAGAATCGGGTTGTATCTATTACAAGATCTCCTTGGGAGTACCCGGAGCCTCTTGTCGTTCTCTACTCTCTCTATAAGTTTGCAGAGGCGTGCGATGGTTACTATCAGTTCACACTGACGCGTCTCCTGAATCATGATATTGACAGTGATGGCGTAAGCCCGACGGAAATTTTCGGAATTGACAGGGATAAGATGGAGAAGATTCTCAACGGCCTGAGTGTAAACTATCCGGAGTTTATCAACTGCTCGTTTACGATTGACCTGGACAACATATCGCTACGCAGTGACAAGACATCAGCGGATGTTCTTAGTCTGTTCTGATAAGGGGGATGGCAGGATGTTGGATAAATACCGCGACTATTTTGACATTGATCCGGAGTATTTTCCGCAGATCAACGAGAAAGTAATAAATAACAACCCGGATATCTGGAAGAAGTTCTATCCGCATGAAACCTTTGTAAAGCTTCTGAAGGATACTGTAAGTGTTCTCTCCAGAAAGCAGAAAGTATCCATTTGGGTTGAAGGTGCCTATGGTACCGGTAAATCTCATGCTGTATTAACGCTGAAAAAGTTGCTTGAGGCTTCGCCGGAGGACACAAAGGCTTACTTTGATAAATATCCGGATCAGCTTAGCAATGATTTATATAATCAGTTCCAGCAACTGAAAACCGGAGAGCAGAAGATTTTGACGGTTCACCGATATGGTTCTTCCAAGATTCACGGCGATGATAGTCTGGTCTTTGCCATTCAGGAAAGTATTCAGCACGCGTTAAAAGAAAATGGTATGGATACAACTGAGGCAGCATTAAAGGATTCTGTTATTCAGTGGATTAACGATCCTCTGAACAAGGATTTCTTCAACAGTCTGCTTGCCGGACCGTACCGTCCGATATTCGGTGGCGCAGATGCGGATGCTGTTATTGCCAATCTCAAAAGCTTTACCGGTGACAGCCTGATTGAGCTTATGTCGAAGATTACAAAGGTAGCAGAAGAGCGTCATTTGCAGATGCTGCAGCTGGACGCTGATCATCTGACTGCCTGGATTGAGGCTGTCATTCAGGAGAATAATCTGAAGGCAATCATGTTCATCTGGGATGAGTTTACGGAATACTTCCGCAATAACATGCGCAGTCTTACCGGATTCCAGAGGATTGTCGATTTGAGCAGTTCTGCACCTTTTTACATGCTGATTGTCACTCACGATGCTATGCATATCTTCCCTGACGGTGACAAGGAATTCGGCAAGATTAAGGGCAGATTTATTGACCCTATCTGTGAGATCTCGCTGCCTGATAATATGGCGTTCCGTCTGATGGGTTCTGCCATGACAAAGAAGGAGGATCCGCAGATTCTGAAGGAATGGGAGGAAACGGTAGACGAACTCTGTGATCGAACAAAGGGTTCCCGCAAGCTGGTTATGCAGAAGGCAAAAATCAGTGACAAGGAGCTGCAGAGCATTCTCCCGATTCATCCGTATACAGCTCTGCTCCTGAAGCATATCTCTGCTACATTTGACTCTAACCAGCGTAGTATGTTTGACTTTATTAAGAACGATCGCGGCGATGAGCTGAAAGGATTCCAGTGGTATATTGATAATTATGGTCCTTTCGATACCAATCCGCTTCTGACTATTGACGAACTCTGGGACTTCTTCTATGAGAAGGGCAAGGAATATCTTGCTCACGATATTCGCAGCATTCTCGATTACTATAATGCTGTCAAGGATCAGAATCTGAGTTCCGATCATCGCAGAGTCCTGAAAGCAGTACTACTGATGCAAGCGATTTCTCAGAAGGTAGGCAGCTCTGTCGATCTGTTTGTGCCCAATGTTGAAAACATTGATCATGCATTTGAAGGTTCTGATTTGGATCAGGGTCTTGCCGGGCGTCTGGCGACTGAAATGGATAGAGAAAAAATTCTTTATCAGCAGCCTATCGGTGGAGGTAAGTATCAGTTTGCTGCCCGTATGTCTGTTACAGATGACAGTGTAATTGAAGAACTGAAGGATCAGATGCGCAAAAAGACAACCATTGAACTGGTGGAACAGGGCGAAATCTCTGAAGCTATCACTTTAACAGGTGCTTTGAAGGCACGATTCCATTTGGAATGTGCTTCCGCCAGTGACTTAAAGTCTAAGGCTAACAGATTGCGCAATCTGGAGTCTTCTCTTGGGAACAAGCTCATGGCGATCATGACTTTTGCCAGAGATGACAAGGAAAGCGTTGCAATCGGAAAGATGATTGATGAACTGCTGAAGGATGATTCCTATCATATCACCTTCATTGATGCATCTATCACTCCTCTCGGAAATGATTTGCTTGAGCAATATGCAAACGCAATGGCAAATGCGACCTACCAGAAGGGCAAAGACAATGACTTGTCTCGTCAATATGAGCGCGACGCAAAAGATGTTCTGAAAAAATGGCGTCAACGCATCGAGAATGGGGAGTATCGCATCTATTCTAAGCAGAAGCCTGCCGGCGAACGTGCAACTACGCAGGCCGCGCTGTACGCTGAATTGACTCTCATCAACAGCAACATTTACCCACTTTCACTTGAAACCGGCTCTGCGGTTCCTTCGTCAATGTGGGATCTAAATGCAGTGAAGTTTGGCGTTGAAGCAGCCGTTGCTGAAGATACGACGAAAAAGGGCGTTTTCAGTTCCTCTAACCCGAACACAAAGCTGGAAAACTTTATTGGTGAAGACGCTTGGAAGCATCCGAATTATTGGGTGGATAAACCGTATCTCCTGATTTCCAAGATAAAGATTGAAGTAGAGAAGATCATTGCCGACGAATTTAAGAAGAATGGGCGCGTCTCTATTCGCCAAATTTATTCTGTATTGATGGATAAGCCTTATGGCTTTATGCCCTGCAATCTGTCCGTTTTCGTTTTGGCATTTGTACTAAAGGAGTATGCTGTCAGCTCGTTCACTTATACCGATGGTCTCACAAACGATGTCATGAGTACAGATAAACTGCGTCTTATGATCGATGAGGTTATCAAGCTCCAGAACACCCCGAATCCTCGATATAAGGATAAGTTTATCGTCACTATGACGCCCGAAGAGCGTAAATTCAGTGACGTTGCTTCTGACGTTTTTGGTATTCAGCGCAATCTGTGTACCTCTATTGAACAGACCAGAGAACGCATTAGAGACAAGATGAAAGGACTTTCCTTTCCTATCTGGTGTCTCAAGTATATTCTTGATACCGAAAACTTGAAGACTGAAAAAGATATCATGGTGGAGCTGATTGACGGCTTCAGTGATATCGCGAACAGCGGAGCTGCAAGCAAGAAAACTGATAGCGATATTGCCATTTCTATCGGAGCACTGTGTATTGAACATGAGGATGCGTTTGATGATTTGAAATCAATCCTTTCCTCTGCTAAGTGCAAAGAAGGTATGGATGCATATCTTCATCAGTTTGAAGACGGTGAGCTGGTCAAGCTGGCTGAAATTGTAAGCGATAATGGGCAGTACATCAATCGACTGAGAAAGAAATTTGATGCCGATGCTGCAAATTGGGTATGGAACAAAGAAACAGCTGACCAAAAAATCCGTGAGGTTATTCTTGAATATCGCATTATTGTGGAGAGCAATAAGGTCAATCCTCGTGCTCTTACATTTGATAACGCCGTGCAAGAATGGTGTACAAAGTGCAAGACAATCAGAATGTCATATTTGTGTGCAGAAAACTACTGGAATGACCTAAAAGGTTTCATGAGCCAGTTGTATAACATCAAGAAATCTGGTTCTTTGCCTGAATCTCAGCGCGAGAATTTCTTAAATCAACTGACTCTCCACGCAAATGACTTTGTTTCTTACTGCTCTAACCAGATTGAGATCTTTAAGCAGGCATGTTCGTTCTATTTGAGTGAGTTCACAGATGATGAGATTCGAGATCTGTATCAGGCTATCAAGGGCAATGATGTCTTCACAATGGAACGGTCGGATTATGTTAATTTGGTTAAGCAGACCGTTAAAGAATTTAAGCTTACCCGTAAATCTATGCAGCTTCGCAAGCTGTGGAGCGAAAAGACGGGCACAGAATCGCCGAAGAAGTGGTCTGAGCAATTCAAAACACCTATTCTTTGCATGGTTCCGGAGACGGAAATTGAACAGGCTCGTGCTGCATTTGATACCTTGAATCGTAACCAGCCGGACGCAGGTTCTATTGATAAGGCACTGGAATATCTGGAATCTGCTGGCTTCTATGATTCCTTAAAGGACGGAAAAGCAAGGGATGCAGCTTTTAAGCGGTGCATTATCAAAAACTATGACGTCATTCTGACGGATCTTGATGATGTAAGAGATTATTTGGTTCGTACTGTTGGATCACCGTATTCTTGGCTTGGTCTGCCTTCTGTTGAGACCAAGCTCAAAGAGATGGCACAGGCTAAATACGATGAGACAGGTTGCGATACTGCGCTTGAGAAAATAGACAGCATGGATGTTGAGGACGTAAAGCGCTACTTAAAGCAGCTGATTAGGGGAAATATGACTGTCGGCATAGAGATTATCAAGGACAACTAAGAAAGGGGGCACCATCTTGACACTTGAAAGATGTTATAGTTCGATAGACCGCTATCTTAATAGAGAAGATGAAAGTGCTCCCCGATTTGTAAATGTGGAGTCTGTAGAAGATATGGTTGCCATAGTCGATCATTATAACGTTGGGGAAAACATCTTTCTGACTGTTGAAAAATACAGTTCAGAAGATGAGAATCCCCGAATTGAAGATTTGCTAAATGATTTGGCTACTTTGCAAGGAAATATCTTTCTGACTGGATTTACTACATGTTGGAAGCTAATCGGAGCAAAAGAACTCTCTTCTCAGCTTACGGCTATTGCCCAAATGAGTGTAGAGGGTCATGTCGTTGTACTATGTTTTCAATGTCGTGACTATCTAAGCTTCAGAGATTCGCGCTTAAATCGACTGGTTTATAGCGTTGATGGTGTTGCCACGCCAAAGCCTCACATTGTTTTTGTAAACCCGATGCTTCAGGTCACAAACGAAGACCGGGTTGAAGGAATACAGAACTTGCCTGCATTTATTGAAACTACAGATGCTGATACTTTGCATGTGAAAACAAAGCATCATCCAGAGGAATATCCCTATGCACTATTTAGGATATCCGAGGAAGCGAATCCATATGATGCCTTGTGCCGTATTGATCAGTCCACCGAAGCGATGACCAAAGACATGGGTACAGATGAGCAATGGGCCTATGCTCTTACTCTCCTGCAGGAACAGGGAGATTGGGTCAACGCCATAAATCATGAGATTGGTTTGTACAGCAATCTGGAATTGTTTATCAATGCTTCACAGGACTATACCGACGCGAAGAAATGGCTATATTTCATTGCTCTTAAACGGTTTGGTGCTAAAAACGAGTGCCTCGATCTGGCGAGCCAGAAGGCACATGCTTATGAAGAACTTGTCCATTGGATTGTTCGCGGTCTTGTAGATTTAGACTGCAAATCGCCTGATTTCTGGAAGTTGTACGATTGCCGCAAGGCTTTATTAAATCAGATGGAAGTTTCTGATGATGAAGTTCTCGATTATTGCAGATATATCAAATGCAAGAAGAGGGATGCTCTGTATTATCTTACGGACTCGCACAGACTTGAGAAGGAGCTTATTCTGGAATGTATTGCCGATTATTCAGGAAGCTTCTCTTATGATGAACTTCGAAGCGTGTTGCAGCATGTTTACCCTGACCTGTATGCATACTTGATGCCGTACAAGTTCAATGCAGCTCTGCTGAACCAGTATTTCGAGGATTATAAATTCTGCAAGTTGGAAAACAGAATCACGCCGGAATTCTATAGTCTTGTCGAGGAGCAAGCTGTCAAAAGAGAGTACAATCTGCTTCTTCCTGCGCGTTCAGAAAAGATTGAATCCGTTGATATGTCTGGTGCATTTGCCTATTTCATAGATGCAATGGGCGTTGAATTTCTGGGATATATCTCGGAAAAAAGCAAGCAGAAAAAGCTTCTCCCAAAGATTACGGTTTGTCGCTCTGAGCTTCCGTCAATTACCTCACGTAACAAAGAGTTTTTAGACGTTTTTGCGGAACACAATGTTCAATGCAAGAGCATTAAGCAGATCGATGACATTAAGCACCATGGGGCGGAAAATTTCACTTTAGAAAATAGCCCATATCCGACACATCTGATTCGCGAGCTGGAAATTATTGACCATGTGCTCGATCTTATCAAGTTGGATCTGGCTAAAGGGAAGTATACCAAGGCAATTTTGGTATCCGATCACGGTGCAAGCCGCTTGGTTGTCCTGAAGAACCAGCTGATTGATGGAGAATTTGATGCCAAGGGAACCCATTGTGGTCGTGTATGTGCATACACAGAGCAAACCGGAAGTATGCCAATGATTGTACAGGCCGGCGAAAATGATGAGTACGCAGTTGTTGCTAATTATGAAAGATTCAAACCTGGACGCCTAATGGGCGTTGAGGTACATGGAGGCGCTACCTTGGAAGAGGTCACCGTGCCCATTATTGAGCTTTCATATGTGCCGGGCGATATTGAGATTATCGTGCAGACACCACTCGTGATGAGCAGCATCAGGAAGCCCCCAATCATTGAATTTTACTCTACAACCAAAATTGACAATATCGTGGTTAATGTAGGAAATACTGAATATAAAGCCAATACGACAGACGGTCACTCCTTCTCGATTGAAATGTCGAAACGAACCAGAGCAAACACATATACAGCTGATGTGTATGCAGGAGGAACTATGATTGCAACCGGGCTGGAATTTAGGGTTGAAAAAGAAGGCTTTAAATCAAATGATATATTGTAAGGGGGTGTCCTTTTGACTGAATTAGAAGAAAAGTTGGTAGAGTGCTTTGATGAGATGGCGGTGTTTAAGGATCTTCAGCAGAGCAACTTTTTCTCGGACTTAAAGCTCCCCTCCTTTTTGCGAGATTGGGTCTTAAAGAAGTTCGAAGATTCTGAGGGGCGGTTTGATATTGAGGAGATAATGGAATTTGTCCATACATTTTTGCCGAATAAAGATGAATGGACGAACATTAAGAACCGTATCATAACTGAAAATGAGCACGTAAAGATTCTTACTCGGATATCCGTCGATATAAGCATTAAAGACCAGATGGTTTCATTCTCTCTTCCGGACTTTTCATTAACCAATGCCGAAACTATAATCGAACCCGATGTTTGGGCTGAATGTAAAGATGAATTAGTCAAGGGAAATGAGATCTGGGGTGTTGTCGAATTGGGGTATCGGCTTCCGTCAACATCTCCGAAACTTCCGGGAAAAATCAAGCTGGTTAGTTTTACGGACTTTTGCCCGTACACTGTTGACTTGGATTACTATAAGGAACTTAGGGCTGAGTTTGATATTCATGAATGGATTGATATACTACTTGGCGCTATTGACTACAATGCAAGTGGATATGCTGACGAAGATCAGAAACGGGCAGTCCTTACAAGACTTCTTCCTTTTGTTGAGAAGAGGCTCAATTTGATTGAATTAGCGCCTCCTGGAACAGGAAAGTCCTATATTTTCGGTTCTATCAGCAAATATGGAAATCTGTCGGCGGGATATATGACTCGTGCAAAGCTGTTCTATGATCTGAGTAAACGTCAGCCGGGGCTTGTCTATAACAACGACTATGTAGCGTTTGATGAAGTTCATAAGCTAAGATTCCAAGACGAGAAACAGATGGGTGGTTCTCTCCAGACTTATATGGAAAACGGTAAGGTTTCCATTCCAGGTCACGATGGAACGGCTGACGCCGGAATGATTTTGCTGGGCAATATTGAAAAGAAAGACATGGATGAAACTATGCCGATGTTTGACAAACTTCCGGCGCTATTCCATGATTCTGCGATGGTCGACCGTTTTCATGGGTTTATCAAGGGGTGGGATATTCCTCCGATGACCAATGCGATGAAGATATCTGGATGGGGGCTGAACTCAGAGTATTTCTGCACGATAATGCATTTGCTGCGTGATGATCCCAGCTACAGAGTAATTGTTGATAAGCTGGTTGAAGTGCCTGGTGATGCATATATCCGCCATGTGGAAGCTGTGAAGAGAATTACTACTGCCTACTTAAAGCTCTTCTTCCCTCATGTACGCAGTGCGCAGGATGTTAATGTGCGTGAATTTACAAAGTACTGCCTTCGTCCAGCTATTGAGATGCGTAAGAATATCTGGCGGCAACTTGCCATAATGGATCCGGCCCAGTACAGAAAGGAAGACCGTGAAATGCCCGCATTCACGGTAAGGGATTTGTCTAATGAAAACTAAATGCGTGATTTGTGGCAAGGAGATCCGAGAAAAGAATGTCTTAGGAATCAACAAGAAACTGCTTGGCGAAGACATTATCAATTTTTATTGTATGGATTGCCTTGCGGATTATCTGGATGTTACAGTTGATGACCTAAATGAAAAAATCGAAGAATTCAAGGATGAGGGCTGTAAGCTTTTTGAATGAGGTGAAATAGTGAAGCGTTTTATTTATGCTGATAATGCAGCAACAACGAAACTGGATAGCGATGCTTTGAATGAGATGTTGCCATGGCTGCAGGATGAATACGGTAATGCTTCACAGCCATATACTTTTGCCCGTAAACCCAGGAAGGCTCTTTCCGAAGCGAGAACAACGATTGCAAGCTGTATCGGCGCTCAGCCGGAGGAAATTTATTTTACCTCCGGCGGCACCGAGAGCGATAACTGGGCTATCAAAGGTATGCCTCGATATGATGACCGGCGAGCAACTATTACCAGCCAGATTGAGCATCATGCGATACTACACGCCTGCGAGTCCATAGAACGGCTCGGGTATCCGGTTGCATATCTTCCCGTGGACAATGAAGGAATTGTATCTCCAGATATTCTGTCATCATTTATCACAGATGAAACGAGACTTGTGTCTGTGATGCTTGTAAATAACGAAATAGGCACCATAGAACCGATTTCTGAGCTTGCTAAAGTTGCTCATAGCCACGGTGCCGTATTCCATACAGATGCAGTGCAGGCCGTGGGACATATTGCAATAAATGTAAAGGAACTCGGCGTAGATATGCTGTCAGCTTCGGCGCATAAGTTTAACGGGCCTAAAGGCATTGGATTTATCTATATTAAGTCCGGGACAAAAATTTATCCGTATGCTGACGGTGGGGCACAGGAACATGGCATGAGAGCCGGTACAGAAAATATTGCTTCCATTGTTGGCATGGCAGCAGCATTAAAGAAGAACTGCGACCATATGGATCAGACGCAGAATAAGCTCCACCAACTTGAGGATAAATTCTTAGATGTGCTCAAATTGTCGGGAATTGATTTTATTCGTAATGGCAGCGCGAATCATATTCCGGGCAATGTAAATGTGTCTATTCGCAATGCAAGCGGAGAAATGCTACTTCACAGACTTGATCTTAAAAGTATTGCTATTTCTACAGGTTCCGCATGTGACTCAGTTAATACCCAGGTATCTCATGTGATACAGGCGATTCGGGTACCGGAAGAATATGCGCATGGCACTATCCGCATTTCTTTTGGACGAGACAACGAAGAATCCGATGCAGTTGAAATAGCAAAGGCTATTGTAGATATTTTGAAAATCAAGTAACAATGACAGGTATTGAACCGCATATTTCAAAAAATGGAGACACAACCATGAAAAAAGATGAACTACATGCAAGGGTTCTATACTTGTATCAGATATTACGTCATTATTCTGATAGTGAGCACCCTTTGACAACACAGCAAATTTTGAAAATCATGGATGAAAAGTATCACATACAGATTCACAGAGTATCTGTTCAGAATTATGTGGAAATCTTAAATTCATGCGGTATAAAAGTTAACCAACAAAGAGCTCAGGATAAATACTATTACTTAGATGATCGTACATTTGATATTCCAGAGCTAAAGCTGATGATTGATGCCGTTCAGGCATCGCACTTTATTCCGGAAGATAAAACGAATGAACTGATTGATAAACTCCTTACACTTACCAGCGACTATAATGCCGATAGACTAAGGGAAAATATTTATTTTGCCAATAAGGTCAAAGTACCAGACTCAGGTAATTATGTTATCGTCGAATCCATCAGTAAAGCTATTCATGCTGGAAAGAAAATATCATTTCAGTACTTTGAGTACGATGTTAATAAAAACAGGGTGTTGCGACACGATGGAAAGCCGTATATCATTAGCCCGTACACGATGATCTGGAATGGTGATTACTACTATGTTGTCGGGTTTTACGATGGCAGACAGGAAGTGAATGCGTTTCGCGTGGATAGAATTAATGCCTGCCCAGAAATACTGCCGGATGATATTGTCCCGATTCCGGAAGACTTTGATCCTTCTAAGTATTCAAGAGAAGTGTTTAGAATGTACGGAACTGATGAGATTGTTGAAGTTTCCCTATTATGTAATAGTAATCTGATGATGCATGTAATTGACCAATTTGGAATTGATGTCGATACCAAACCGGTGGACGATGAGCATTTTCGGGCTAAAGTTCAGATATATCCATCCCCGACATTTTACAGATGGGTCTTCGGATGGGGTGGCAAGATTAAGATCGAAAGTCCATCGAAGATTCGTAAAGAGTATCAAACAATGCTAAGAGATGCGATTGAAATGGTGTAATTCCAGTATCAATCACTTTGTTCAACAGTGAAGACTACGCTGCCCATGAATAGTTGTTATTGTAACTATGTGATGCAGATATTTCAAAGGGATGAACCTATAATGACTCGACAGGATGTTTTTTCTTGGTGTCGCCGCCAGTATGGTACGGAACCGGATTATCCGTGGAACGACTGGAATGCTGTCCTGCGCCACACAGATAACAACAAGTGGTATGGTGTCATTATTGAAGTTGACCGGTCTAAGCTGGGTATGGACGGAACCGGTGTGGTTGATGTCCTGAACGTGAAATGTGATCCGACCATTATTGGTATGCTCCGGATGCAGCCGGGATTCTATCCTGCGTACCATATGAACAAGGAAAAATGGGTTTCGATACTGCTGTGCGGGCCGGCGGCTGATGATGAGATCAAAGAACTGATTGAATTCAGCTATCAGCTGACGAGCTCCCGGAAAAATGAACCGAAGCGTACCCCAAAACGGTAGGCATCTTCAAAGCTGGTTCGCGAAAAAAACATACGCTCTTATGAGGCGAATATCATCGGCTCAGTAAAAGCACAATGGGAGGATTATACTATGGGAGAAATTACGCGAATAGATGGCACGGAAAGCCCTTCGGAAGGGCATGAAGTCATTCCGCATCAGGCAGATCTGATTGAGGTCACAAATGGCATCCTGATGGATACACGCTCAGAGCTTCCAGCGAAGGCTTCATTCAGTATGCCTATCGCACAGCTTGCGACTTTGGGGGCAGGTGTATCTTCGCTGATTCCTGCGTTACATACCGTGACGCAGACAACAACGGTGAACACACAGGGGCTATATTATCTGGCAAATGCCGGGGTTGGAGATGCGCTGAAAGTTGCACGGAACGGAAACTCCTGGGGTGCGCTCAAGTGCGCCGATGGTACATCCAAAATGGCGCAGTTTCAGTCTGCCGGGCCGCTGACTGCAACAAGCACAGCCACGGTGCCGATTGACCCTGCCACAATGCTGATGGCGGTTGCGCTGTTCTCCATTGAGCAGAAACTTGACAGCATTGAAGAAATGCAGAAGCAGATTCTCACCTTCCTTGAGGTTGAGAAAGAATCAGAGATTGAAGCAGATGTCGAGACGCTGGTCAGCATGATCAGTAAATTCAAATACAACTGGGACAACGAGCACTATCTTCAGAGCAATCACAAGATGGTTCTGGATTTGCAGAGAACTGCCCGGAAAAACATGCTGTCCTATCAGAAACAGGTCACGGAAGTGCTGAATTCCAAACAACTGGTCGTCGCTCAGATGAAAGTGAAATCCACATTGAAAGACCTGTTGAAGAAATTCAAGTATTATCGGCTATCTCTGTACACATTCTCACTGTCTTCTCTTCTGGAAATCATGCTGAGCGGTAACTTCAAGGAAGAGTATATCACCGGAATCAAGGAAGAAATCGAATCGCTCTCCATGACATACCGTGATCTGTATGGCAAGTGTTCTGAATACCTGGAAAGACTGGGGAATTCTGCACTTGAGGCAAATCTATTGAAGGGAATCGGAAGCGCCAGTAATGCCGTGGGCAGATTGATTGGCAGTATTCCGAAAATCAAGGACGGACAGGTTGATGAATTCCTGCAGGATAGTGGCGAGCGACTGAAAAACAATGCTGTCGGCATGGAGCGGAATGTTGTAAAAGCATTTGCGGAAATCAGCAATCCGGGAACCGGTGTGTTTACAGAGAAAATGCGGGATCTGATTCTGATTTACAATCACACTGCTGAAATCTGTTTTGATGATAAGCAGATTTACCTGATAGCAGAATAATAATCACTGCCGGGAGGTTGAGCAGATGGCAACAAAAATAGCAATTCTTTCGGATACGCACGGCCTGCTTCGCCCGGAAGTACTGGACAGAATCGCCGGCTGCGATGTAATCATTCACGGTGGCGACATCAACAAGCCGGAAATCATTGACCGACTGAAGGAAATCGCGCCGGTCTACGTTGTTCGCGGCAATAACGATAAAGAATGGGCAGAGAACATACCGGAAAGCCTGACCTTTCAGATTGAGAAAAGCAGATTCTTTGTGGTGCATAACAAGAAATTTGTGGCAAAAGATCTGTACGACGCGGATGTGGTGATCTACGGTCATTCTCATAAATACGCCGAGCAAATGGTGGATGGCGTCCTCTGGCTGAACCCGGGAAGCTGCGGCAAGCGCCGGTTCGATCAGGAGATTACATTCGCCATGATGACCGTTGATGGCAGCGAAACAGCAATCGAAAAAATCACAATTCCACACACCTGATACATTCAAAGGACTTACCCTGCACAGTCACTGCTACGGTGGCTGTGCTATTTTTTTGCCCGCATACCTGCGGCCTGATGCCGAACGCATACTCCATGCAACATAAACGCACTCCCTGCCGGTCGCCTCCGGTCATTGCAGAAACAATAGAAATTGTATGCAAATTGACTTGGAGAGTGAAAAAATGCGTGAAATAAAGATAATTCGTATGCTTTTAAGGACGTATGTTCTTAATTGTGAGCATACGCTCATGTACAGGTGCAGAAAAATACGCCTATTCGCGGTAAAATATATATACAAGATAAGACGAAAGGCAGGTGCGTGAACATGGACAAGGAAATGAGCCTCAAGAATCGGGACAGACTCATTCAGCTGGGCATAACCATTTCAACGTTCAGAAAGTATCGCGGCCTGTCCCAGGAGCAGCTGGCAGAACGTGCGTCAGTCAGTCGTTCTCTTATCAGTTCAATCGAGGCTGCGGGTATAGCCAAATCCTTTTCGCTTGAGGTGTTCTATAACATCGCCGATGCGTTGGAAATAGAGCCTGCAACATTGCTGAGCGCACCGACACAATTCGATAACCTTTTGAAACAGAACACCTGACCTCATCCTTGGGATAGCTGATATAGAATCATTGCAGCACAGACTGCCGGTATCATACACTGGCGGACTGTGCTTTTTTTCGTTTGGGAAATGTATCTGCTGTTGGTCCGAGAAAGGAGAGGGATATCATGGCAGGCTTATTTAAGAAAAATGGAAGGGCGCGCCGGATTCCGGAGAAACTGGCGCAGTATGATGATGAATACCTGCTGTACTGTGTGGAAAAGGATCGTGTTGAAACCGTTCTTGAGAGCACACTGCATGAGACCGATGATCCGAAGGAGATCATTGATGTCACATTGAAAACGGTATGTGAGTTCTATGGCGGGGACTGGGCCGGCGTCATGGACATCGATATGGATACCTGCCTGTGGAGGCCGGTCTGCTGGTTCCGCGCGGGAGGTGCAACCGACAGAACGCTTTACAGACTGAGCGGACTGGAGGATGCCGAGGTCATGCCGCGCTGGCTGGAATCCATGCACAGCGCCATGCCTATTGTTCTCACGGATACAACTGAAATCATGGAATCCAATCCGGCAGAATTTGCATTGTATGAACGCCTGGATGCAAGAGCCATCCTGGCATCCCCGTTCTCTCCGGCACCGACCGGCTTTCTTGTCATCCGCAATCCGTCGAGATATCTGGAGCGGCCGGAAGCGCTGTACATCTTCGCCTATGTCCTTCACCGCGCGCTTGCCCAGCAGAATGTCATGGAACGTGAGAAGATCATCGAGGCCATGAACCCGATGGAGCCGACCTATGACGTCTATATCAGTTTCTTCCGCGACCTGGAAATCCGCACGGCAGGCGGTACGCTGACCGAGCAGATCATCAATGCACCGAAAACCATTCAGCTTGTGGCCTATCTGTTGCTGAAGCCGGAACGCGCCCACTCGCCGAGAGAAATCTTTGAGCACCTGAACCCCGGAGAAGATTTTGACGGCAATACGAATGCGATCCGCGGCAGTATATATCGGTTTTCCAATATGTATGCAAAGCGCACCGGACAATCCGCAAGACTGATTATCCGCGAAGGCAGCGGGTACAGGCGAAATCCGACTCTGAAGATTACGACCGATATCGAGCAGTTTGACCTTCACCTGAAAGCAGCCGAGACGGCATCCGGAAGCGCTGAAAGAATTGAGGAGCTCCGCAAGGCGGTAGAGCTTTACAAAGGCCCGGTTTTCATGTGCGGCAGAGACCAGCTGTGGCTGAATGATATTGTCAGTCAGTATGAGGTTCGCTATATCAAGGCCGCAGATGCCCTGATGCGCGAGCTGGCAAAGCAGAAAGACTATGCGGGCGTCATGGAGTACGCTGTTAGGGCGCATGAGCTGTTCCCGGGCAACGGCCTGATCTGTTACTGGCTCATCATGGCAACATACAGTCTGTCCGGTGCCGATATGGCGAAGAAGGAATATTTCCGCCTCAAAGACGATATGACACAGGAGGAAATCGATGTGGTGACAGAACATCTGAAAAAGAACAGCCTGATTCGATATGAGGAGCTGTTCGGCGTGTAACACATCCGGCGCACAGAGAAAACACCCGATTTTTTCCAAAACACAGAGGGCGCACAATCCAGCAGTAAAATAGAATAGAACGAACAGCCGTGACACTTCAGCTGCACAGCTGAGGAACCCCCGTAAGTTAGCCTTTTAGCGCAAAAGCTAAATGACAACTTACGGGGGTTTTCTTATGTCTCCGGCACAATTTCATCATAGAGAGGCTTTTGTTCCGGCAGACAAAAACCTCTCTATTTTTTATGCCCAAAAGCGCAGAACGCGCTGCCGTTCTCCGCCTCCGGTTTCTGAATTCCAAACAAAATTCAGAAATTCGGAGGATAAGACAATGGCATACAACAAGGCCAGTGAAGAAAGAAAATGGCGACTCTGGAAAGAGGCCGAAGAAAAACAGCTGCGTGAGCTTGGCGTCAGCGAGGACAGGATTGCGCAGCTCCGTACTTACGATTGGGAAGCTTTCAATTCCGACCGGCGGTATTACGAACATCATGCGGATGGCGGCGATTACCTCGAACAGCTTGCGGCAGATGAGGAGAAACCGGATGTGAAAACCGTTTCGGATTTTCTGGACGGTATCGACAGCCCCGCGCTGTTCAGCCTGCTTTCTGAAACCGACCCAATCACCGTTCTGATTGCGCTGAGAAGATCTCAGGGAAAATCATTTTCCGAGATTTCTCTGGAGGTTGGGTTATCCGAAAACACCGCGCACCGGCGCTGGACACGCCTGAAAGAAAAAATCAAAAATTCTTTTTGAGCCTGTCCGAAAACAAGCCTTCCCACCGGCTAAAGGGTGAGAGGAGCAAATGAGTCTGTCTGATAAATACGATTCGCGCTCTGCTTACTGAACCTTGAAAATTTCATACACATTCATCAGGTACGTTCCTGTGCGGGAGAGATTCTCCAGCTGCATGATGGTGCGCCATGACACGCCTGCCCGATCCGGGTGATTACGGAAAGCAAGGCGGTGAGCGATTCCGGACCAATCAGAAATATCCGGCTGCAACGGATAAGGCGATGAAACGCACAAGGGATAATGATACTTCCGTAATTCGCGGCCCGGCCACAATGAAGGCGGGGAGGTTAGAATCCTATGAGGCAGCTTCGCAGACTGCCGCCTGGTGAGTTCCCCGCCTCCGGGGGTCGTGGACGAATGGGAGGCAGTATATAGAATTTAAGATTTGGGAGGTGAAGCCATTGCGGAAAAACTGGGAGTACCGGCGCGGAGATGTCTATCTGGCGAATCTCGATCCGGTCGTGGGCGCAGAGATCGGCGGTATCCGCCCGGTATTGATTCTTCAGAACAACACGGGCAACTTCTTCAGCCCCACGCTGATTGCCGCGCCGCTCACCTCCAACATTGATAAAAAGCCGAATCAGCCGACACATTTCCTGCTGGAACAGGTACGCGGGCTGAGCCGGCCTTCCATGGTGATTCTGGAGCAGCTGAAAACGCTGGATAAGCGCCGGATCATCAGATACATGGGACGGGTGGACAGCAATATCCTGTACAGCCCGGAATTCTGTAAGTGCCTTGCGGTGAGCCTGGCGCTTTATTTGTAATATGCATGCACTCACGATGAGTGCGGAAAGGAGCAGACCATGACACTGGATGAAATGAGAAAAGTGGACATCCGGACGGTTGACCCGGCAACGCTTCATGACCGCCGGGATGTGCGCATCGACAGCCGTCAGCCGAGAGAAAAACGCATTGTGTCCTACCTGAAGCAGATAGGCAATCCCTACTGCTACGTTGACGACGGTGTTGTCGTCAAGATCGGGTTTATGAACACCCGCGAAACGATTGATGACCGGCTGGAAGGCTATGCCCGCAGTCAGGTCAGCAAGGGATGAAACAAATATCGACATCATCGACTGTCCCGGATGATTTCAATACAATGATAGCGGAGGTGATAAAAATGCCAGACAGAATCTGGAACGCAGCAGAATATACCCGTCTTTCCCGCGATGACGGCGACAAGGCGGAGAGCAATTCCATAACGAGCCAGAAAGAAATCATCCGGGATTATGTGCGCAGGCATCCGGAATTTGTGATCGTTAAGGAGTATGCGGATGACGGCTATTCCGGCGTCAACTTTGAACGTCCGGGCTTCAAGCAGATGATGGAGGACATCAAGGCCAAGAAAATCGACTGTGTGATCTGCAAAGACCTCAGCCGGTTTGCCAGAAACTACATCGATGCAGGACGGTATCTGGAAAAAATTTTTCCGTTCATGGGCGTGCGGTTCATTGCCATCAATGACAACTACGATTCCTGCGGCGAAAAGGCGCAGTCCGATGCGCTGATCGTACCGTTCAAGAACCTGATCAACGACGCCTACTGCCGTGACATATCCGTCAAAATTCGCTCTCAGCTGGACATCAAGCGCAAGATGGGCGACTTCATCGGAGCCTTTGCACCCTATGGCTACCGCAAGGATGAGGCAAACAGAAACAGGCTGGTGGTGGATGAAGAAGCCGCCCGCACGGTGGAGCTGATCTTCCGGCTCCGCATACAGGGACTGTGCAATTCCGCCATTGCCGACCGGCTCAACAGCATGGGCGTCCTGAGCCCCATGGAATACAAACAGGCGCAGGGCTTCAATTACTCCTGCGGATTCCGCAGCAACGAACAGGCAGAGTGGAGCCCCATGCTGGTGAAGCGAATCCTGTCCAATGAAATCTATATCGGAACGCTGATCCAGCACAAATCCGGCACTCCGAACCACAAAATCAAAAAGCGCGTGGAATATGACCGGGACGAGTGGATCGTCATCGAGAACAATCATGAGCCAATTATCTGCCGCTCGGATTTTGACACCGTTCAGAATCTGATGCTGCGGGATGTCCGCACAGCGCCGAAGCAGGAAAAGGTTCATCTGTTTTCAGGCTTCGTGTTCTGCGGCGACTGCAAACACACTATGGTGCGAAAGACCGTCCCCAGCGGCGGGAAAAAGTATCATTATCTGGTCTGTTCCACTAACAAAGCGGGCAAGGGCTGTTCTCCGCATACATTCAGCGAGGACAAGCTGAAGGCCATTGTGCTCCGGGTGGTCAACGACCATATTGAACTGATCGCTCAGGTGGAACAGGTGCTGGATTACATTGCATCGCTGCCGGAGCAGGAGCGGCGCATCATCAACTATGACGCCCAGATGACGGCGCTGGAAAATGAAATCAAGCGGTATCAGGATTTGAAAATCAACCTGTATTCGGATATGGCGGACGGCGTGATCAGCCGCGAGGAATACAAGGAGTTCCATGCGGGCTATGACCGCAGGATTGCGGACAGGCAGCGCCAGCTCGGAAAGCTGAAGGATGAGCGCAGTCAGGCCATGGAGAACAGCTCCGGGAACATCGAGTGGATTGAACAGTTCAAAAAGTACCGGCATCTGACGGAGCTGGACAGGGAGTGCATCGTTCACCTGATTGAGAAAATACTGATCTATGACGGCAAACGCATTGAAGTGTGTTTCCGTTACAGAGATGAGCTGGAAAACGCATTGCAGTATATAGAACGGTTCGAGGATGTCCTTCCGGCCGAGGAAGGCGTAACAATACCTGAGAGGAGGAACGCATAATGGCAAGAAAGAAAAGACAGTATTTACAGCCGGAGCAGGCGCAGGAACCAGTCAGCGCCATGCTGCCGTCCGTCTGGGAGACGGCCATCTACGCCCGACTCTCGGTTGAAAACAGCAAAAAGAACGACGACGGCGATTCCATCGAGGGACAGATTGAAATCTGCCGGGATTATGTATCGGAGCACCCGTACCTTCATCTGGCGGATACCTATGTGGACAACGGCTGGACTGGAACCAATACGGACCGCCCGGAGTTTCAGAGACTGCTCTCCGACATTCGGGAGGGAAAAATCAAGGCGCTGGTCATCAAGGATTTCAGCCGCTTCTCCCGTGATTATATCGAGGCTGGCAACCTGCTGGAGAACATCTTCCCGGCCATGGGCGTGCGGTTCATCTCGGTGGTTGACCGTTATGACAGCTTTGAAACAGACGGCTCCGCCAGCAGCCTGCTGATTCCGCTGAAGAACTTGATCAACAGCTTCTATTCCAGAGACCAGTCCAAGAAGGTGTCGCTGGCGGTTCATGCCAAGCAGCTGGCCGGCGAACACATTCCCAGCATGATTCCCTACGGATACCGGAAATCGACCACACAGGAGTACCGGTTTGAACCCGATCCGGAGACTGCGCCGATTGTCAAGAGAATCTACGCACAGTTTCTCAGCGGCACCGGAGCGCGCCCCATCATGCGCCAGCTGAATGAAGAAGGAATTCCTTCTCCCGGTAAGCTTCGCTATCTGCGCGGACAGACCAAGCGGGCGTGCTACTCCGACTGCCGCTGGACACAGCAGGTCATCAAGCAGATATTGATGAACCCGACCTATATGGGCGATCTTGTCTTTGGACGAATGCCGACGGCGCTTTATCTGGGTCAGCCGGATTATCACTATGAGCCGGATGAGAGCAAGTGGCGTATCCTGCCGGATATGCACGAAGCGCTGGTCAGCCGGGGCGACTTCTATCAGGTCAGAGAAATCCTGGAAGCAGGCCGCCGTGAGAATGAGGCCAAGCTGGAAGCCAGCCGGAATTACCGCGAAAAGCATCCGCAGATCTTCAAACGCGGAATCGTCCGGTGCGGACACTGCGGCTCCAATCTCGGTTACAGTCGTCACGGCGAGAAAAAGGAAGGTCGGTACAGCTGCCGGAACAAGCAGTATGGCCGCTGCGATGTTGCCGTTGGCATCTCTGAGAAAAAGCTCGCGCCGATTGTCTGGAACGCAATCCAGACGCAGTTTGCCCTGTTCGCGGATTTTGAGGAAGTGGCCGGGCGGCTGAAGGACAGCGGCATTCAGACAAAGCGTCAGACCGAGCTTCAGCAGGAAATGCTGGAAGTCAGCAACCAGCTGTCCGGTTATCAGAACAAACGGGAGCAGCTCTACAATGACTATGTGGACGGTATTCTCTCTGCCGGAGACTATATCGAGCTGAAAACCCGCTTTGACACCGCGTATCAGGAGCAGAGTTCCCGCCTCAATCAGCTGTCGGTGGAGCTGGCCAGGCTGAACCGGATGCTTTCTGATGAGAACAAGTGGCTTGTGAACATCCGGAATATCCGCAAGGCACGGAAGCTGACGCCGGAAATCGCCCAGGCCATGATTGACCACATCAACGTATATAAAACCGGTTATGCCCAGCACCGGCTGGAGATCATATTCCGCTTTCAGGAGGAACGGGACGCGCTGGAAGCGGCTTATCACGAATTGGAAGGAGGCGAAGCCCGGTGAAGAAACTGTACCTGTACATCCGCCTGTCGGATGCCGACGATGACCTGAAATTCAAGACTGAGAGCGAGAGCATCGCCAATCAGCGCACGCTGCTGTATCGGTTTATCCGCGCCCGCCGGGAGTTTGACGGCTATGAAGTGGTTGAGTTTATCGATGACGGCTACTCCGGCACCAACGGCAACCGTCCGTCCTTTGAGCGGATGATTGAAAGCCTGAAAAACGGCGAGGCCAATGTGGTTATTTGCAAAGATTTCAGCCGCTTTTTCCGCGACTATGTGGAGATCGGCGACTATCTGGAGCGTATCTTTCCGTTCCTGGGCGTTCGCTTCATTGCCGTCAACGACGGGTATGACAGCGATGATTACAAGGGCTCCACTGCCGGCATGGAAGTGGTCATGAAGTACATCGTCTATTCCTATTACAGCCGCGACCTGTCCCAGAAGATCAAAACCGTCATGAGTACCAGAAAGAGCAAAGGAGAGTTCGTGGCTTCTCAAGCCCCATACGGATACATGAAAGACCCGGATGTGAAGCGGAAGATTATTCCCAATCCGGATACCGCGCCTGTGGTGCGGAAAATCTTTGACCTTGCGCTGGAGGGAAAAACGCCGGCAGAAATTGCCGTTGTTCTGAACGATTACAAGTTGGAAACGCCGTCGGCCTATTATATGCGGATGAATCCTGACAGCAAAAAGTTCCGCACTTCTTCTAAGGAAGCCTGCTGGACGGTCAGCAATGTGCGGGAGATTCTGAAGCGCCGGGAGTATACCGGTGTGATGGTCATGAATCAGCGCCACTGGAAGGGGCTGGACAATCCCCGGACGGTTTGGACGGATGAATCCGAATGGCAGATCATTCCGGACTGCCATGAAGCCATTGTCAGCGAAAGCGAGTATGAAGAAGCGCAGAAGGTGTTCCGCAAAATCCGCAAGGGGTATGATCGGAGCCCTGATCAGTATCTGCTGCGCAGTCTGGTTCACTGCGGGGCCTGCGGACGCACCATGCAGCGGCAGAAACACTCCCCGGTGGTTTACTATACCTGTCTCAAGTCTGTTTCCAACAGAGAGACTGCCTGCCCGGTGGGCGAACGGTTCATTGAGGCTGACCTGGAGCGCATCGTGAAAAACGACCTGCTTGAAAAGCTCCGTCTGCTGGTAGATGCAGATGATCGCCTGTATGCGGCAGCAGCTGCCAGCGAAGGCACAGAGGAAAACATCAGATTCCGGCTGGAACAGATTGAAAAACGCATGAAGCAGATTTCTTTGAAGCGAACCGGAGCTTATGAGCGGTATGCTGATGGCTATCTGGATCGGGAGTTGTATCTGGCAGAACGTGACAAGCTTTATGCTGAAGCAGATACACTGACCGAGGAAAAAGATAAGCTGGAAAAGGAGCTTTTATCCCTTACTCGGAGCAAGAATAAGGATATGGAGGATGCCGTCAATAAGGTACAAGATGTTCTCTCAGCCAGCGAGCTCACTAATGAAATGCTCCTGTTCTTTATCGACCGCGTGAATGTGTACAGCGGCATGAGGGTGGAGATCATCTATCGCTTCTCCGATGAGATTGCAAGAGCCATCGAAGATATGAAGAATGGCTGAAAATAAGGCGCAGCGCGGTATCCAGATTGTTTTGGGCACCGCGCTGTGCTATAATTAGATTTGAGAAATTGGGCTCATATGAGGAAACCATTGCTCGGTTAAGCACCACAAAGTGGCTTTGGAAGCCTCATATTTTTTTAGTCTTTGCTTAACATCAGCAAACCCGCCGTATATAGGAAGCGGAGGTATGTCTGATATACTCACGCAGTACCTTAAAATAAAATATGCAGATGTAAAGAACGACCTGTTTTCGGTCTGCATTAAAAGAATGATTACATTTGTATCATCCAACGGATATATTGCATATATCGCCCCACAGTCTTGGATGTTCCTTTCCACACAGGAAGGGTTACGCAACCAGCTGTTAAACACTCTAACTTTGAATAATTTGCTTGATTTAGGGACTAAGGCCTTCGACTCTGGCTTTGGAACAGCTACGGCAGTATTTTCTAAAAAACAAACTAAATCGCTAAAAGCAACTTGCATCAATTTGACCACTTCCGATGACAAAGAAGCTCTGTTTCTCTCAGAAAAAACGGATAGGTATGAATGCTCGTCAAGTACATTTGAAAAACTTCCTGGAATGATTTTTTCATACTCCTGCACTGAAAAGTATAGCCGCTGGTTTGCTCAACAGAATATAGGTAATTATGCTACACTTGACTGCGGGATAAAAACAGGAAGTAATAATACATTTGTGAGATTGTGGTATGAAGTTTCGGTGAAAAAGTTTGCATATCGAAATGCAGATTTAGCTGATTTGGAATCCGGGCAATATAAATGGTTCAAATACAGTCAAGGTGGAGGATTTCATAGGTGGTATGGCGCTATTGAAAATGTAGTTGATTTAGAAAATAATGCGGCAAATATTCGCAAGTCAATAAGTAAGGCTACATATAGATTGCGAGATAAGACTAAATACTTCTTTTCAGGCATGGTCTGGCCTATGGTGGGAACAAATAATTTTAGTTGTAGATATTTGCCGAGAGATGTTCTCCCTGATATAGCCTCAAATGTTATATATTGTATGAATGACTATCAATGGGAATTGCTTGCATATATGAATAGCAAAGTATTTAATAAATTTATAATTATGGTTAATCCAACGGTCAACTACCCAATAGATAGTGTTGGTGCAGTTCCCTTCAAACAACCTACAATTTCAGATCTTAGTATAATAAAGAAAGTATCTCAAGATAATTGCGAATACGGGAAAAATGACTGGGATTCCTATGAAACCTCATGGGACTTCCAGCGGCATCCGCTTCTGCGCCCAGTTACCCGTCTTGCAGATGCTTTCACCGCATGGAAAACCGAGTGCGAACAACGCTTTTTGCAGCTTAAAACCAACGAGGAAGAACTGAACTGCATCTTTATTGACATCTACGGTTTGCAGGACGAGCTGCCCCCGGAAGTGGCGGACAAGGATGTGACCGTCCACCGCGTCTTTGACACCAAAGACGATGTGCCGGAATCCATGCAGGGCAGCAGCTTTGTCCGCACCAAGCGGGACGAGATCGTGTCCCTGCTCTCCTATGCCGTGGGCTGTATGTTTGGGCGCTACTCATTGGATGTAGACGGGCTGGCCTATGCCGGTGGGGACTGGGATGCAGATAAGTACAAAACCTTCATGCCGGATCGAGACGGCATCCTGCCCATCACCGACGAAGAGTATCTGGAAGATGACATTATCTCCCGCCTGTGCGACTGGCTGAAAGCCGTCTACGGAGCCGACACGCTAGAAGAAAATCTGGACTTCATCGCCGGGGCTCTGGGCGGCAAGGGCAACAGCAGCCGGGAGATCATCCGCAACTACTTCCTCAAGGATTTCTTCAAAGACCACTGCAAAACCTACCAGAAGCGCCCGATCTACTGGCTGTTCGACAGCGGCAAGCAGAACGGCTTCAAGGCGCTGATCTACCTCCACCGCTACACACCGGACACCATCGGCAACCTCCGCGTGGATTACCTCCACAAGATGCAGCGCGTCTATGAATCCGAAATCACCCGGATGCAGGACATGATTGACCACAGCACCAACGCCCGTGAGGTTGCCGCTTCCACCAAGCGCAAGGAAAAGCTCCAAAAGCAGCTCAAGGAGTGCCGCGACTACGACGAGATGATCGCCCACCTCGCCCTGAGCCGCATCGAGCTGGACTTGGATGATGGCGTGAAGGTCAACTACGAAAAAATCCAGACCGCCAGCGACGGGAAGAAATACTCCGTTCTGGCAAAAATATGAGGTGTTGATATGGCAATTAACAAATTAAAAGTAATGCTGAGTTTCATGCGCGAAATTAACGATGGAAATATGCCGAGTGCTGCCGATTATGGCATTACCAACAGAGAATTTTGGGAAATAATTGATGCTTGCCAAGATGAAGGCTTGATAAAGGGCGCTCGATTTTCAAGAGGCGGTCAAGGAAATCCTATCCTTATGGCCTTCCTTGATGGAGTGACCCTAACGGTAAAAGGGCTGGAATATCTCGATGAGCATTCAGCAGCTATGAGAGCATATAAAGGCTTGAAAGAGCTGCGAGATTGGCTCCCGTTTTGATTCATTTCAAATTTAACGATCAAGGAGGTGGTCGAGATGACCGCAGAAGAGATTTTCGCCGGCGAATCTGAGAATATCGAGTTCAAGAGCGAGATCCCTGCCAAAAGCGAGAAATACATGAAGACCGTGGTTGCCTTTGCCAACGGCAAGGGCGGCAAGCTGGTCTTCGGTGTGGAGAATGGCACATGGGCTGTCACCGGCTTTTCCAAAGAGGAAGTCTTTCAGAAGATGGACGCAATCACCAACGCCATTTTCGATAGCTGCGAACCCAAGATCACCCCGAACATCGCGGTGCAGGAAATCGACGGGAGGGCAATCATCGTTGTTGAAATTATCCCCGGTATGCAGCGCCCCTACTATATCAAGAGTCAGGGCATCATGGAAGGCACCTATATCCGTGTAGCTGGCACGACCCGCCATGCGGAGCGCTACCGTGTGCAGGAGCTTATCATGGAAGGGACAAACCGCTCCTTTGACCAGATGGAGCGGGAACAGACTGTTTCTGAGGAAGAGATTGCGGCCTTCTGTGAAAAGATGTACCAACACGCCCTCAAGCTGGCCGAGACAGACACGGCGCGGGAGCAGATCCAGAAAGTAGGCAAGAACCAGTTACTTTCATGGAAATTGCTGGTGGAGCACGATGGAGTCTATCACCCTACCAATGGGTATTTGCTGCTGAACGGCGACACGGCTGAGTTCCCCGATGCCGCCATCCAGTGCGCGGTATTCAAGGGGACTGTCCGGGATATTTTCATTACCCGTAAAGAATTTACCGGTGCGATCTATGAGCAGATCGAGGATGCCTACAACTTCGTGTTGCAGCACATCGACCTCGGCTCACGCATTGAAGGGATTGGAAGGCAGGATTATTATGAACTGCCCGTCAAAACAATCCGTGAGATGATCTCGAATGCAGTCTGCCATCGCAGCTACCTGACGCCGGGGAAAATCCAGGTGGCGCTCTTTGATGACCGGCTGGAGGTCACCTCCCCCGGTATGCTGGACAGTGAGATCACCATTGAAAAAATGAAATCCGGCCTCTCGAAGATCCGCAACCGTGGCATTGCAGCCGCCTTTTCCTACATGAACATCGTGGAGGCATGGGGCAGCGGCATCCCGAAAATGTTCCGAGAAGCAAAGGAATACGGTCTTCGTGAGCCGGAGCTGATAGACATGGGCAGCGATTTCCGTATCAACCTGTATCGGAAAGACGCGGCTACCGATCAGAATGGTGTCATTGATCCCAAAGAGCGTGACACCGATGATACCAATGACACCAAAGTTGAATCCAATGATACCAATGAAGAAGCGATTCTGCGCATTCTCCGAACCAATCCGAAAGCGACGCAGAAGGATGTTGTAGAGATGCTGGGAGTTTCCCTCGCCACTGTGAAGAGGCTCATGAACAGCCTTCAAAAAGCTGGCAAGATCAAACGCAAAGGCTCCAACCGGAGCGGGTCTTGGGTAGTCATAGACCAGAAGGAGTAAAGCGGCATGGCAGAAATGAATATCAAACAAATCATAGACCGGCTGAATGCTGAGTTTACCGGCGATACCCGTAAACTCGTCTTTTGGTACGACGATAACGGCGAGTTTGTGGAGGATATGCAGAATGTAGATCTTGATAATGCCAAGGTCTACTTCTTGCAGCCGGACAATCAGTTTGCCACCAAGCTTTTTCTGGAACGGCAGGACACCACCACAAACTACCTCATCTATGCCCCCTTTCCGAAGCCGGATGTGCGGGACAACCATCTGGAAGACACGCTGCTCTACTCAAAGCGTTTCTTTGCAGACCGCGCCTCACTGCTCTCGGTAGATTTGGGGATTGACGAGAAATACAAGCCCATCATCGAAAAGCACATCAAGTTCTTTGCCAACAAAGAACGGACGCAGCGCTTCTATGACCTTGAGATAGAGAACTTCAACGAAGAGAACATCATCACGGGGCTTCTCTCTGCCATTTGCCGCACCCGTACTTGTTCCTTTGAAGAAGTGATCCGGGTTATGCTGACAGACGGCGAGCTTGCAGATAACAAGTTCCTGTCTGAGGTAGATAAATACGGCCTACTGGATGATTTCTGGAAGCTCTGCGAGCAGCATTTCGGCTATACCGATGTCAAGCCGACACTGGAAAAGCTGGTGGTGACCATGTTTGTCACCTACACAGCTAAATATATAGGAGGCGAGCTTCCGAAGCCGTGGAAGGTGTTCCTCTCCTATAAGGCCGGGAATATCATTGCCTTTATGGATAACCTGATGAACAATATCCTTTACCGTGGGCGCTATGATGAGCTTTCCGCTCATGTGGCCTCCGGCTTGAATGTCCAGAAGGCTTTCTCTGATTATTCGCCGGATGACTTAGTGAACTGCGATACCTTCCTTGCCGTTGACCAGACCCTCACAAAATGGATTGTGAAGCGGCTTTTGGCTGAGGATGTGGGGGCGACACTGGATAGCCTGACCATCCCGCAAATCTGCGAGAAGCGGAGCAAAATGCACTTTGGGGAAAAGACCGGAGGCTGCTATCAGATGCTTGACAGCGCCTATCAGATCATTCAGGCTGGAAATTACCGTTGCCCGGACAGCTTCAAAGAGATTCTGCGCCAATATCAGGAGAAGGACTTCCGGCTGGACTACGAATATCGCCGCTTCTATTCCGCTTACGATCAGCTCGAAGAAACGGCAGCTTTCGAGCCGCTGCGCGATTTGGTGGAAAACATCTATACCAACGAGTATCTGGAAACGCTGCTTCCCAAGTGGAATGCTGCTATTCAGGAACCGGACGCATTTATGGCACTGCCCTTGCAGCGAGATTTCTATGCCCGCAATTTGAAGAATGCCAAGGAACGCACGGTGGTCATCATCTCGGATGCCATGCGCTATGAGGTGGGCAAGGAACTGTTCCGCCGGATGCAGGATGACCCAAAATGTACAGCGAAGCTGGAAGTCCAACTCAGTGTTTTGCCATCCTATACCCGTCTCGGCATGGCAGCGCTGCTTCCACACGCAGAGCTGACGATGACGGACGATTTCAAGGTGCTGATCGATGGTATGCCTTGCGACAATCTTGCCGAGCGTGAAGCAGTTTTGCATAAGTACAGCAAGGACAGCACTTGTGTCCAGTTTGACAACATCAAGTCGCTCAAGGTCGCCGAGCTGCGCAGCATCTTCACCGGCAAACAGGTCGTGTATGTGTACCACAATCAGATCGATGCTCGTGGAGACAAGCCGAATACCGAGGATGAAGTCTTTGTCGCCTGTCAGGAGGCGATTGCGGAAATCACCGACCTGATCCGCCGCATCTCTACCAGTGCAAATACATACCGGTTTATCGTCACTGCCGATCACGGCTTTATCTACAAACGGGATAAAATCGCGGAGAGCGATAAGATCGAGGGAATCAAGGGCAAGACTTCCTTTATCAACCGGCGTTTTGTGGTCGCACAGGAACCCGTTGCAAGAGATGGCATCGCCAGCATGGAAATGAGCAAAGTTCTTCGCAACGATGATACCAAATGGGTGTCCTATCCTATCAGCGACGATGTATTCAAAGTGGCTGGCGGCGGGCAGAACTATGTACATGGCGGCTCATCCCCGCAGGAAATGCTTGTGCCTGTCCTTGGCCTCAAGATGGAACGAGGTCACATGGAGACGCGGAGCGCGGGAATTGCGCTGGTAAGCATGGTGCGAAAAATCACAAATAAGATCACCATACTGGATTTCATTCAGTCTGAGCCGATCAGCGATGTGGTCAAGGCTGCTTCTTATCGGTTGTTCTTTATCTCCGATGATAACGAGCGGATTTCCAATGAGAATAGCTGCATCGCGGACAGCCGGGAACAAGATGCTGCCAAACGCATCTTTCGCATGAAATTCCAGTTCAAAGACAAGAAGTACGACAAAGACAAACAGTATTTCTTTGTGATATACGATGATGCAACAGGGCTTGAGGTGTTCCGGCATCCTGTCATCATGGACATGGCATTTGCCGATGACTATGGCTTCGGCTTTTAAGGGGACCCTAAGTGACAGGAGGCGATTCAAATGGTTGATATGTCAGAAAATGAGGATAGAAGAGCTGTCATCAAATCGAAATTGCGGCAAAATTTCGATGGAAAGATTGTGCGCAAGGATTTGACCAAGAAAATCAAGGAAGGCGCAAATGTGCCTGTCTATGTCCTTGAGTTCCTGCTGGGACAGTATTGCAGCTCGGATGACCCTGATATTATTGAAGAGGGCGTAGAGAATGTAAAACGCATTCTTGCGGATAATTTCGTCCGCCCCGATGAGGCGCAGAAGATTCTCTCTGTGCTTCGTCAGCGTGGCAGCTACACCGTGATTGATAAAATCACAGTGAACTTGAACATCAAGCGGGATTTCTATGAAGCAGAGTTCTCCAACCTTGGACTCAAGAATATCCCCATAGACGAAGAATATCCCGCCAAATTTGACCGTCTGCTCTGCGGCGGCATCTGGTGCATCGTGCAACTGGACTATGAGTACATGGAGGAAGATCGGAACGGAACGCCAATCAGCATCCGAAAGCTCACGCCAATCCAAATGCCTCATGTGGACATTGAAGAACTGAAACAGGGGCGCAAAGCATTCACGCAGGATGAATGGATGGATGTGCTGCTGCGCTCCATCGGCATGGAGCCGGACACCCTGACTTACCGCGAAAAATGGCTGCTCCTGATCCGCATGATCCCGCTTGTGGAGAACAATTTCAACCTCTGTGAGCTGGGGCCGCGTAGCACCGGTAAATCCCATCTTTACAAAGAGATTTCCCCGAACAGCATTCTCGTTTCCGGCGGTCAGACAACGGTAGCCAATCTGTTTTATAACATGGGGCGCAAAACCGTTGGCCTTGTCGGTCTTTGGGATTGTGTTGCCTTTGACGAGGTTGCCGGTATCCGATTCAAAGATAAGGACGGCATCCAGATCATGAAGGACTACATGGCATCCGGGTCCTTCGCTCGCGGAAAAGAGGAAAAAGCCGCAAGCGCGTCAATGGTCTTCGTGGGCAATATCAATCAGAGCGTGGATGTGCTTCTTAAAACATCCAGCCTCTTTGATCCCTTCCCGCCTGAGATGGGTACCGATACAGCTTTCCTTGACCGGATTCACTGTTATCTGCCCGGTTGGGAGATACCGAAATTCCGCCCGGAGCATTTCACTGATGACTATGGCTTCATTACTGATTATTTGGCGGAGTTCATCCGGGAGCTGCGCAAAGAGCAGTATGGAGATGCGCTGGACAAATATTTCCGTTTAGGCACCAACCTAAACCAGCGTGATACCATAGCGGTTCGGAAGATGGTCGGTGGACTTTTGAAGCTTGTTTACCCGGATGGAGAGTTTTCCAAAGAGCAACTGGAAGAGATTTTGAAGCTTGCCCTTGAGATGCGCCGCCGCGTCAAGGAACAGCTGAAAAAGCTGGGAGGCATGGAGTTCTATGATGTGAATTTCTCCTACATCGACAAGGACAGTTTTGAGGAATACTATGTATCCGTTCCTGAGCAAGGCGGCGGTAAGCTGATCCCAGAAGGAATGTGCAATCCCGGTCAGGTCTATACAGTTTCGCAGGGAAAATCCGGCATGATTGGCGTGTTCCGGCTGGAATCTCAGATGCTTCCCGGTAACGGCAAGTTTGAGCGCACGGGTATTGGTTCCGAACGCGAGGCAAGAGAGGCTACAAATACTGCTTTCAACTTCCTCAAAGCAAATGCCGGACACATTAGCGGGACGATCAGCACCACGACAAAGGACTATATCGTCAATTATCAGGATTTGCAAGGCATCGGCATGACCAGTAAGCTTGCCCTTCCGACGCTGATCGCACTGGCTTCCATTGCCCTGAACAAGCCCACTGTCAGCAGCTTGGCTGTACTGGGAGAAATCAGCATCGCCGGTACGATGATCAAGGTGGATGAGCTTGCAAACGCCCTACAAGTTTGCCTCGACAGCGGGGCAAAGAAAGTATTACTGCCCATTACATCAGCCTCAGACCTTGGCACTGTCCCCTCAGAGTTGATCGGATGCTTCAATCTCATCTTCTATCAGAGCGCCGAGGACGCAGTATTCAAAGCGCTAGGCGTCGAGTAACTGAACGGTAGATGAACTTTCTTCCGTTTTTTCAGCGAGCCATATAACTGTGATGAGATAGTAAAAAGCGCACGAAATGAGGATGAGCATGAGCTATTATTTCGGATTTAACACACCCGAAGAGCAAAAGAAAAAAAGAAAGTCTGACCTAACAGCAATCGGCGAAAAAGTCACTTCATTCTTTTGGGATATTGCACCGGCCAACGGTTTTGAGATGCGAGAAGGCCAACAGGATATGTCTTTTGAGATTGTGGATGCCCTTATTCATGATCAGCATTTTGCGGTAGAAGCCGGAGTCGGAATCGGAAAATCATTTGGGTACTTGGTACCGGTCTTGCTGTATAACAAGAGAATGAAAAAGCCCGTTATTGTGGCTACATCAACTATCGCGCTACAAGAACAGCTTTGGGATGATATTCACATTGTGATGAAGCTTCTCAATCTACAACCGGAAGTTATCCTTGCAAAAGGACAAACTCATTATCTCTGTCATAAGCGGGCTGATGAGCACATAAATACAGCGGATGCAGTAATTCCTGATGAACTGCAAATCGGTCTTGAAAGTGGATTTCAGGATAGAAAGCAGTTTTCACAAACTTTACCGCAGAATATCTGGGATAAAGTCAATGTACAACGGTTCAGTATGCGAAATTGTAGTGGCTGTGAAAAGAAATGCCTTTATCATGCCATTCGCTCGAAAATAAAATATACCGATGGAATTATCCTGTGCAACCAGGACTTCCTGACTGCACATCTTCAACAAATACGAGGCTGGCAGGATGGCCTTATTAACCGTGAGGCCGATCTTATTGTTGTGGATGAAGCACACAACTTAGATGATAAAGTGCGAAGCGCCACCACAAAACGCATCAATCAAGGAATGCTATTAGGACTTATTAAAAGCGCAACCAATGAAGTCAAGGCGGCTGATAGGCAGAACATCTATGGAGATGTCGAGGACGCGAAGAAGTCAATTAGCGTGTTTTTTGACCGCCTTAAAGCACAGATGCAGGAACAGATCGACCATTCGCGGCAAGATATGAGATACGCGGATCGGTTTTTCTTTGATGGTGGTGAAAACTCCATAGCCCTTCTTAAAGCGATGATAGAAAGCATTAAAAGTGTTGCTCTCAGCATTCAGATTTACACCAGCTTTGATTACAGCAGTCGAACAACTGCTGCATCGGACGAATTGGACAGCCTAAGCGAAAGCCTTGCAGAAATGATCGAACAAATTGATAGCAATCTTCTCTGGATTGAGCGAAAAGGGAAAAATGCAGAGCTTGTTTATTGCCCAAAGAATATCAGCCAAATTACCGATCGACTGTATTTCAGCGGGAAAGAAAGAGTAATCTTGACCTCCGCAACCATGACCAATGCAAGTAATGGAGAATTAGTAGATCAATACTCCTATTTTATCGGTAATACAGGATTTCCGACGGATGAACGCGGTTGCTTATCCGAACCGAAGCCTTCTCCCTATCCATACGATGAGCATTCCATGATTTATTATTGTGACGATCTGCCCCATCCCACTCAGGAACATGAAGCTTTTATCGAACAAGGCGTACAACGCTTGCTTGAAGTTCTCGAAATTTCAGGTGGGAAGGCTCTTGTATTGTTTACTGCGAAAACAGATATGGAGGAAGTTTATACCATCCTCAGTAAACTAAACTTGCCTTACAAGGTCCTAATGCAGCAACCCGGTTCATCACAAGATAAAATTCTTAATGAATTTAGAGAAGATACCAACTCTGTTCTGCTCGGGACAGGCGCTTACTGGGAAGGCATAAGCATTGAAGGCAAAAGTCTCTCTAATGTCGTGATTTTCCGCCTTCCATTTCCTGTACCTGATCCGATTATAGAATACAAAGCATCCATTGCTAAGGACGCTTTGATGGATGTCCGTGTTCCTGAAATGATAATTAAACTCAAACAAGGGATAGGCAGACTGATCCGTAATTTTAGCGATACAGGAATCGTATGTATCATTGACCCACGACTTCGAGATGACCCTCCTGCCAAATATCACGACATTGTATGGGAATCCCTCCCCATAAAGAATAAAACAAACAGCCTCGATAAACTAAAAAGGTTCTTTGACAGCCTTTCCAGTTTGAATGACCATTGAGTCTTCTTTACATCCTATATCTCATAAACATTTTCCAAGAAAAAAGAGCCTCAGCCGACAACCAGAAGGTTATAGACTGAGGCTCTTCACTTTTGATTAAAAATCAACTTTTATCCTTACATTTCAGGTTATGAAGGCACGGACAGGAAAACATACGGGGCACCTTTCAAGCGCCGCTTACAGGGCAGAAAAGCCACGATTTTCAACCCTTATCACGACATATTTTCCGCCCTATCTGTCCAGTTGTAAGTGACAGCTTTTTCATTCTTTTGGTTTGTTTTCTTCTCCCCATAAGCATAACTGATCCAGCACTTTCATCAATGATTTTCCCCGCTCACTCAAGCTGTATTCTACCTTTGGAGGGATTTGGAGATATTCTGTTCTTATGATCAAATTGTCGGCTTCCAGTTCTTTGAGGTTTGTACTGAGGGTTTTGTCTGATATGTTTTTTAGATACCTTTTCAGCTCATTAAACCGTACCACCCTATACTCCATCAGACAATATAAAATTACCATCTTATGCTTGCCGGAAATGAGGGAGAGTGCGTAATGAAAACCGGTATCTTCAAAATTGGCGTTCTCAATGTAGTTCTGTATCATAGCATCACTTACCTCATAGAAAGTACCTGTCTTAATTGCCAGTACTTGAATTTGTTTCTCTTCTGGATATAATTATAAGTAAGACATACGGTCATGTCAATAATGCAAATCAGAAGGAGAGATAGTTATGAGAACCAAGTTGAATATCACCGAAGGTATTTTCCCGATGCCGGTGCTGATGGTTGCGACCTATAATGAGGATGGCAGCGTCAATGTTATGAACGCTGCATGGGGAACTATGCAGGAAAGAGATACTGTCGCTCTCAACCTTACCGAGAGTCATAAGACTGTAAAAAACATTAAGGCTCGGGGCGCTTTTACCGTCAGCATCGCGGATGCTGCTCATGTGACGGAGGCGGATTACTTTGGTGTGGAATCCGGCAATCGAGTATCGGATAAACTTGCTGCAAGTGGCCTGACTGCCAGCAAGGCCGAAAAAGTGGATGCACCTGTGATCAACGAGTTCCCGCTTTGTCTGGAATGTGAGTTCATCGAGTATCAAGACGGAAAATACGGTTGTGGCGTTATCGGTAGAGTTGTGAATGTTACTGCCGATGAAAGCGTAATGGTGGACGGAAAGCTTGATATGTCCTTGGTGAATGCTATTGCATTTGATCCATACACTCACGGGTATTACAAAGTGACGGAGCGCGTCGGCGAAGCATTTAAGGACGGTTTGAAACTCAAAAAATGAGCGTCCTGTTCAAGGAGACGAACCGGCAAAGTAAAATGAAAAAAGAGCCTCAGCCGACACCCGCAAATGGGCACCGACTGAGGCTCTTCGCTTTTGGTTAAAATTCGACCTTTATCCCGGCAATTTGGTTGTTGAGGGCGCAGACAAGAAAACTACGAGGCACCCTATCAGTGCCGCTTACAGGGCATAAAAAACGCGATTTTCAACCCTAATCACGACATATTTTCCTTCCTATCTGTCCGCTTGGATGCGTAGAAGGGACACGCGATGATTTCAGCACGAAAACTCTGCTTGCAGGGATGGAGACAACGGCGGCATTGCTCAGCATATTTCCTCCGCCCGTTGCTGTCAAGGAAGAAGCTCCATTCGAGCTTCCATTTCTTACTCCGGCTCATAACTCACGCTCGCTCTTCTTCTCCTTGTGGGGAGAAGGCTTATCCGTCTGCTGGGCGGTTTTGGCGGATTTCAGCCGATCCATGATCGAGGCTTTCCCGCCCTTCTCGCTCGCTTTGTCTTCCTTCGGACCGTTGTTGATAATCCCATCAATCATGCCATAGTCATCCTCAAGTGACATTTCAGCGGCTTTGAGTGGATTTTGCTTTTCCAGCTCAGCCACCCAATCCGCTTTCTCCACACCGAAGATACCGCCTTTGGCGGCGTGTTCCATGATCTCCTTAGCGTCCAGAACCAGACCCTCGGTATCATCACCGTACAGCCGGTAAATCTGGCACGACTTCATGACCTCAGCCGCAACATCCTCCCGCATGGGCAGCATCCCGCCCCATTTGTAGCCGTACTGCTTCATTTCCTCGATGCTGATGCTGTCATCCGGCATCTTCTCGACCGGCATGACCTCCTGACGGAGCAGATTGACTGCGGTCTCATCGAAGCCGTCATAGATATGGGACAGCACCAGCTCGCCGCGCTCATCGACAATGATGCAGGAGGCATCGTCCCCAAAGGTGTCGTGCTCCATCAGCCAGAAGGTGTGACCGTCGATCTCTTTATGGTCAATCGTGTGCCATGTGCCGATATGACCATCCACCGCCATGCCGGAGGTATTCTCGTTGACAATGGAGCTTTTCTCTTCAAGAACCGTCTGTTTCTGCTGTTCTTCGGAAATCATCGGGATAGCAACAATCCTATCTCCGATTTTGGCAAACTGCTCCGGCATTTTGAACTCCGTCATAAACTGCCGCAACAGATCCGGCGAAAGTGAGCCGAAGCTGTCATCCGTCAACCCCGTGACAAGGAAGGTACCGGCAACAATATCATAGATTTCACCGCTGTCATCCCGCAGAGCGCGGTTGAGAGGCAAACCGTTCATCTTGCCTTCTTCATTGCAGACAATGGCAACCGGCTCTTCAAAGGGATAGACCGCCTCAATGTCCCCGCCAACCTCATGCTGTAAGGACTCGAGGCTGGAAGGGATTTCTTTCACATAGGGCTTCTTGTCCGGCTCAACCACCAGCACTGTGATCGTGCTTGGCTGCTCCAATTCTTCGCCGCTTCCGGTGACGCGGTACTCATCGGGAATATCCTCAAGCGTACCGTCAAAGTAGCGGTTCCAGCTATCGCCGGTAGGACGGATGTACCCGGCGTCGGTCAGTGTGCCGCCTTCATTGATTGCGCAGTCTTCGCCGTATCGCTCAAAGTCAATGTAATCCACAAAGCTGCCGAACTTGTTGTCTATGTTGTACCCGCCCTCAAAGAAGTAGTAACGACCGAGATCGTCATAGTCCTTGATGTCGGGGATAAAATCATAGTTGTCGAGATTGTAGGTCAGGTTGATCAGATCGTCGAGGTCATTCACTTCATCGCAGCCGCTATCCATGATTGCCACGAAATGCTCAAGCTCAGAGCGGGACATCTCATCCAGCCGCGCGGCGAGGTAGTTGAGCTTATCGAGGTTTTCATATTCGCCAAGGAGCGTGCTGACCCCATGAATGGAGCAGTCATAATCCGTGATAAACCATTCCTCATAGACCTGACCGAACTCGTCCTTTGAGCCGATACCGATCCGCTCGAAGACCTTCTTCATTTCCTCTTCGGTGGTCGGAAAATGAACCCACTCCCCGACAAGCTCGCCTTCGTTGTACTTGCCAAGATTGGTCACGAAGGCTTCAAAACTGCCATCCAATACGGGCATAGGCATCCTCCTTTCAATCGTCCATCATGCTGTCCGGCGCGATGTAGAGCTGGGCAAACGCCTCGTCGGTGATACCCTCAAGCTTCCGAACGGTATGAAAAAGCAGCTCCGCCATCTCATCGTCCAGCTCATTGATGGGCAGCGACTTCATCTCTGCAATCAGCCTCTTGCGGCTGGAAGTGTCGAAGCAACACATCAGATTTGTCTCTTCCACGGTAAAAAACATAATCACATCTCCATTTCTTTTGATTTCGGTTTCTTTGTTTGCTCAGGCTTTTTAGCACCTTTATCCGGCGCAGTCTGGGCGTGTTCTTTGAGCTTTGCGAGGACAGAAGTCTTCTTCTGAGAGGGATGCTCTCTGCGATCCATTGCTTTCCAGAGGTTTTCTGCCGGAGCATCCTCCACATAGGAGCGGACAATAGACAGCCGCTCATGGAATGGAACGGGATTTTTCCTGTCCGTGATGTCCGTCAGGCTGACTTCTTCATTTGGAAAATCAACTTTGTCAACGCGGACAGTTTTGCCATCCATATCCATCACCATGCCAACAGGGATATAGTCCTCAGCGAGAAGGTGCTTGACGGTTTCCTGTCTACCGTCTTCACCGGATTGCGTGACAAGGACATCGTTGCCTTGTCCCCACAGAGCTTTTGCCTTGGCGACCCACTGATCTTCCCGAAAACCGGTCACGGCGACCTGCCCGCCGCCTTCCAGCTCTTTCATCAGGAGCTTTGTGCCGAGCGCGGGCGCTGTCTTCTTCGCATCTTCACCGTAAATCTCGAAGTAGCCGTTCTGGGCAAAGCAGACAATCGCTTCGGGATGGGCTTCCTTGACGGCATTGTAGGCGGTCTGCGCTTCAAGGGGCAATATGCCAAGCTTTTCTGTCACGCCATGCTGGACGGCAAGCTTGTGAATGTGATCCTCAATACTGCCGGTTTTCGCATGGAAGCCCGTTTTGAAGCGCTCACGGCGGAGGATCATGTCAAGCTCAGTCGCATTCTCAGGCAGATAACTCACCGACACAACCTCGCCGTGCTTTTCTTCCAGCGGGATCGCTTCACGCCGGTAGCTGCGGAAAGGCAGATAAAAGGTGGCATCGTCCTTAAAGGAGACTGCCACTGTCTCAACCGGAACGGTGAGCTTTTGCATCCTCTCCACATGGGCAGCATAGTCCAGCTCAATGAGGTTGCCTCTGACGGTATCGCCCTCTACGCCCTTGATCTCAACCGCGTAGGCAAGGATGGGATCGCGGGTTTGCTCATGGTAAAACTCCCACACTTTGTTTTCGTAGGAATCCTCCACATAGACTTCGCGCTCAGGCAGGAGGTAAGTGCCGTTCGGACGGGACATCCAGAGAAGGTGCTTGTCCTCGGGGGATTGGGAACCGGCAAGGCTGTGAAGCAACCCGGCGTCCAGCTCAAAATCCTCTTTGTAGTTCTGGGTATGGATGTCCATAATCCGGCGAAGGGCATCCACAAGATTGATGTTTTCAAACTTCATAGGCATCACTCCAAACCGACATCGCGGGACTTCTGCTTGACCGGCGTTTTCCGCTCAGGCTGGCTCTTTGCCGCAGCGCGGAGCTGTTCTCGGATAGAAGGTTTTTCCCGCGCTGCTTCCTGAGTCTTCTCTTTGCCGATATATTCAAGCGTCGGTGTCAGCTCGCGGTAGCAGCCCTGTACCTTCTTCGCAGAATGGCGGCGGTGAATGGCGAACATCGGCTCGCCATCCCGGGTAACGGTGTTGCCCTCAATCCTGACCTTGTACTCCATCATCACCTTAAAGGACTGATTGGACGAACGGTAAGTAGCCAGCATCCCGTCGTTGCGACCGGAGATCTGCGCTTTGAGCGTGTCCATGACGGCTTCCTTGATTTTCTTTTCCTCCGGTGTGAGGCGATGCTTCACCGGTGCCGCCTGTTCCGGCTCTTTGGGAGCCGGAGCTTCGGGAGCCTTCTCCGGCACAGCCGATTCGTTCTGTTCAGCCGGTGCCTGCTCCTGTACCTTACCGATAGCGGTCTGCCGGACGAACTCTTCGGTGAAAAGGCTGACCAGCCCCGGATTTACACCGTCAATAATGAGATGAGTAGCATTATCCGGGCTGCCATCCATGCCCTTTGCCCATTCCTTGCAGTCCGGGGAAATGCGTCCGTCATGGCCTTTCTGCTGGATGGTTTGCGCGAGGACATAGGCGACGCGCTCAGGCGAGAATTTCTCAAGGATGCTTTTGACGGCGGACTCCGCCGCAAGGCGGTTGTTGCCGTAGTAGTCGTTGATGGTCTGCTCAATCGCCTCTTTACAGTCCATGTTTGCTTGCATCGAGGTGCGGTAAGCACCCAGCTCACCAGCTTCAAAGGCATACATCGCAGCTTCCCGATAAACCGGAATCGCCGCATCCCGCAGCGGCGTAGGGGCTTCCTGTTCTTTCACGGCAAGTCGCTCTTTGAGCTTTTCATCAATACCGGTGATCATCTCAGCCGCCGTTTTGCGGATGGTTTCCAGCGAGCCTTTCAGCTCCTTGGTCTCCTTGTCGGAGGACCAACCGGCGATATAGCCAAAGGAATAGTCAGAGGTTTCAATGCCGTACCGCTGACAGACGGTATAGGCGACACTTTCTGCCTCGACCTCCTTAGTGCGCCGGTCTTTCTTGTCTTCGGGAGCAACCTTTTCGCCGGGAGTGACGGCATGGAGCTTGGCATGGGCAATCTCATGGATCGCCGTCTTGATGGTCTGGATTTCGCTCATGCCCTCCTGAATGGCAATGCGGTTTTCTACATGAGAGAAGTAGCCTTTTGCGCCATCGGTGATGTTTTCAAAGGCAATGGGGACCGGAGACAGCTCTTTAAGAGCATCAAAAAAGGCGGCGTAGTTTTCCACGCTGCCTGTCAGCTCATCTACGGCAATATCGGGAAGCGCTTTGCCGTCCGTCTGGGACACATCGAAGACGCTCACAACCTTGAAGGCGGGGCGGGTCACTTCAACCGTCTCAGTGACCGGCTTGCCGTCCTTGTCGAGAACGGGCTTCTGCGTTGCCGGGTCGAGTTTTTCCCGCTCTTCCTGCACCTTGTAGGGCGCAGGAGCAAGGATTTTGATACCCTTTTCGCCCTTCATCACATGGCGGTCGAAGTTGCGCTGCCATGCCGCGTAACCGGCGATCAGCGTCGCATCTGGCTTCTGCATGGCGATGAGAAGCGTATTGTTAAACGAGTAGTTGTAGAACTTGGACATCGTTTTCAGGTACTCTTTGAAGCGTTCGGATTCAAACAGTTCCTTGAGTCCCTGTTCCAGCTTGTCGGTGATTTCCCGGACTTGCTGGGCGTTTCTGTTTTCAGCCATTTCTAACCTCCAATCTTACTGATTTGAAATAGAAAACTCCGGCTGAGATTTGCCCGAAAGACGGGCTTTGATCTCAGACGGAGTTTCCGTTCTGGTCAATCTGCGATGATACAAATTATCTGTATGTTCCCATTCAATCAACTTCTCAAATAAGTCAGGGTGACGGTTGACCATGTGGGAAAGCTCAGAAGTCGATGCGTTCGGGCAGAACCAACAACCGTTGCGTTTGGAATGTTGATAACAGGGCGAGAGCATATCGTATTTCTCGCACAGCCGCCAAGCATCCGCTTCCGTCATGCCATACTTTGCAAGAAGGCTGATGTCCTTCTCCTTATTCAGTCTGGCAAGACGCTTTGGCTCGTCCAATGCAATACCTACATAGCTACGGGTGTCATCAGGTTGAGCCTTATGGTACTTGCGGAGCGGAGGCATTTTACAGTCCCGATTTACCGCGCACTTTCCCGGCCAGACAAAACCTCGAATCAGCCCTTCATAAGGTCCTCTTGTGATAATGTGATGGAACACATCATCGTAAGTTTTGTCACTTCGCAGAACCGTGAATTTGCATCCGAGTTCATTTTCAACGAACCGTTTGAGCTTTTGGTGGATAAAGTCCCGATGCTCCGGGACTTCTCCACTGATCTCCTGACCGAACATCACCTCACTGTAAATGACCTCATCCAACGGCTCGTTTTTCTCCGCAGCAAGAAGAATTGTTGCTACGCTGTCCTTGCCTCCGCTGCATGAGGCAATATATCGCGGGCGCGTCATCGGTCGAACTCCATCTTGAAGCTGACATACTTGCCGCCTGTGTCATCCAGACGGATCACCGCATCATAGAGCTGCGGGCGCTTTGGCGTATAAAGCCCGGTCACTCTGCACCAACCCTTGTCCAGCAGTTCGGCGGCGATTTTCTTGGTTAGCTTCTTTTTCTTAGAAGAGAAAAACTTATTGTCCTCCCACATACAGAAGGAGCATTCCTTGTTCGAGCAGTAATAGTTTCCCTTGCCCACATAGACCGGCGAGCCGCAGCGCGGGCATTTGCCGATGGACTCTCTGCCGGTATCGAAGCGGTTTGCCTCGGAGTCCGAGAGGAAAGGATAGGCTTTGACCAGCTCGGAGGTCATCCCTACAATGCCGGAAAGGAACTTGTTCGAATCCGCATTGCCGCGCTCAATCTGCATCAGGGTATTTTCCCATTCCGCCGTCATGGTAGGCGAAGTGATCTGCTCAGGCAGGACGCATACAAGGTTGTTGCCGTCCTTTGTAGGCACGAGAGATTTGCCCTTGCGCTCAACGAAGCCGCCTTTGACCAGCTTTTCGATGATACCGGCGCGGGTGGCGGGAGTGCCAAGCCCTTTCTTTTCGGTATCATCGTCGAACTCAGCATTCCCCGCAGTCTCCATAGCCGACAGAAGGGAGTCTTCGGTGTAGGGCTTCGGTGGGGATGTGTAATGTTCGGTGACGCTGGAATCGACAGATGAGAGAATATCCTTCTCATTTAGAGAAGGCAGCGAGCGTTCCGGCTCGTCCTTTTCCTTGCTCTTGAGCGTTTCCTTGAAGCAGCGCTCAACCGACTTCCATCCATCCTGTACGACCGTTTTGCCTTTTGCCTTGAACTCGTAACCCTCACAGGTGAGCGTGACCGAAGTCTCATCATAGATGTGTTTCTCACCGGTAGCGCTCAGAAGGCGCATGGCGACAAGCCGGATGATTTTCTGCTCCGACTCCGGCAGCTCAGTGAGATCCTGATTTTCAAGCTGGACGGTGGGGATAATGGCATGATGGTCAGTGACCTTGGCGTTGTTGGTAATTCGCCCGATGTCCGGCTCGTGGATGATGCCTTCAAAGAGCGGCACCTTTCGGGAGACAATGCCGATCACCTGACGGGCGGTGCTCTCCATATCCTCGGTGATGAACTGACTGTCCGTTCGGGGATAGGTAAGCAGCTTTTTCTCATAGAGGGACTGCACAAGATCGAGCGTCTGCTGGGCGGTAAAACCATAGTAGCGGTTGGCTTCCCGCTGCAAGGTAGTCAGATCATAGAGCTTCGGCGGGTTGACCGTCTTCGTCTCCTTCTTGAGATAGGAAACGACGGCTTGCTTTTTATCGCAAGCCGCCGCAATCGCCTTCGCCTCGCCTTCGGTTTTGACCTTTTCCAGGTCCGCCGTCAGGTTGTCTTTACCGATATGGACTTTGAAGTATTTCTCCTTATGGAAGGTGGAGATTTTACCTTCCCGTTCCACCAGCATTGCCAGCGTTGGCATTTGGACGCGCCCGACCACCAGCTTCTTATGATAGAGTGTCGAGAACAGCCTTGTGCCGTTGATACCGACAATCCAATCTGCCTTGGAACGGGCAAGCGCGGCTTCATAGAGCCGGTCATAATCGCCGCTGTCTCGCAGATGGGCAAAGCCCTCCCGGATTGCGCTATCTTCCAACGAGCTGATCCACAGGCGCTTGAAAGGCTTCGTGCAACCGGCTTTCTTGTAGACCAACCGGAAAATCAGCTCACCCTCGCGCCCCGCATCGGTGGCGCAGACAAGCTCGGTCACACGCTTATCACGCATAAGGTCACGCAGCACCTTGAACTGCTTCTGCTTGTCCTTCGGGACTTCAAACAGCCATTCCTCCGGGACAATGGGGAGGTCGCTGTACCGCCACTTGGCAAAGCGCTCATCGTAGGAGCTTGCGTCCGCAAGCCCCACAAGATGACCAACGCACCATGAGACAATGTAGTTGTTTCCTTCGAGATAGCCGTCCTTACGGGAGGAAGCGCCCAGCACCTTCCCGATAGCGGCTCCAACACTCGGTTTTTCCGCAATCACTAAGATCAAATCGTTTCCTCCGTTTCTTTGGTTTCGTTCCCGTCATCTTCATCGTCTGCAATGACAGGCTCTTCGTCCTCGTTGATATACGGCTCTTCCTCATAACCCTCGTCATCGAAGAAATCCAGATCCTCGTCCTTCTGCTTCTTGCCGCGCACGAACTTGAAGTAGTAATATGCACCACCGCCGATGCCGACCAGCGCGATGATGCCGATGATCAGGGCAATGTTCGGGGAAGCGTTTTCCGGCTCTTCGGGCACCTCGGTTTCCTCGCCCTCGACTGGCTCTTCCGGCTCAGGTACAGCGCCGGCACACTCGCTCATGTTTGTTTTGCAGACAGGGCATTCCGTATTGACAGCTCCGGCCTCGCAGCGGGTATCGCAGTTACAGGTAGTAAGCGAAGATGCCGTTTCCTCATCCAACAGGGCAAGCAGATCGGCCTCGTCCACCATGTTGAGGAAATAGGTCTGGTACTGTTCCTCTTCCTCGTTGATGGGCGCATCGTAGTCGATCACAACATAGAAGGTGTTGCCGGTCTTGGTCTGTACTGTGATGAACTGCTTATTCGTCGCCTTGTCATAGAGCAGATCGCGGGTATAAGCGTTGCCTTCACCGTCAATCGGCTCGCCCTCATACTGTTCAGGCTTTTCGGGTGCTGCGGTTTCCGGTGTTGCCTCGGGCTGGGTTGCCTCCGTGACCGGAAGCTCCTGCTCGGTGTCATCCGCATAGGCGAATGCGGGTACAGTGAACGAGATACAAAGCGTGAAGCACAGTGCAAGCGCCGCCAGAAGGCGGATTCCTTTTCTCTTAGTCATTGTCCGTCACCTCCTGCTGGGTAGTGATAGGCTTTTCCGCCTTGCCGTCCTTCATCGCAGCGAGGAAGGCCATGATCTGATCCTTGTCCATGACCATTGCACGGACGGTGTTGACGATTTCAAGGTTTTCCAGCTCGGTTTTCTTGTCGTAAAGCTCCTTGAGCTGCCCCTGCAGGTCCTCGACCTTCTTCTCGGTTTTGGTGATTTCCGCGCAAACCTTCTGATATTTCGGGTTCATAAAAACGCTCCTTTCAGTTAATAGTTGGGTCTTCCAAAGGCATAAAAGTGAGACTGCCAGTAGGAAGTGTTGATGGATGTGTACTGGATGGGATCGCCGCAGTGCAACATCACATTGTCGCCCACATAGATGCCCACATGGGAAACGCCCGGTGTGTCATAAGTGCCGACAAAGAAGACGAGATCCCCCGGCTTCACATCGGCGCTGGAAACAGGCGAACAGACATTGTAAAGCCCCTGCGCACCCAGCCGTCCGGTGTTGACAAGTCCGCTGTTTGTGAGGACATAGCTGACGAATCCCGAACAGTCAAAGGAAGTGGACGGGTTTGAACCGCCCCAAACATACGGGTAGCCGAGATATTTTTCTGCCTCTGCGATGAGAGTTGCGAACTTCTCGTCCGTCAGATACGCCGCATTGACCGTGTAGTCATCGGGTGGGTTTTCAATGTACTTGTCCACATAGCCGGAGCCGGGGAACAAATCCTCACGGTTGCCCAGAGTTGACATATAGGCTGAGTACATGGAGAGCTGGTCTTCATTCATGATGTAGACCGGTAAATGGGAGAGGTCAAAGTTTTCCAGCGTGACAGTACAGATGTAGTAGTTATACGGCACTTCGACCTCATAGGTGTAAGTTTCCGTGCTGGTCTCGCCGGTTTCGGGATCGGTGACAGTCGTTGTCCCGGTACGGGTCTCTGTCCGGTAGCGTACCTCAACCTCCACATCTTCGGTGAGGATGTATTGCCGGTCAAAGAGCGTTTGAAGAAGCCCCTGAACTTCGTCCAGAGTGAACTCTCCTTCATTGAAGGCGGAGAGAATGGAAATGAGCACATAGGGATCGTGCTCAATCGCGTCGAGGTCAAAGTGGTACTCGTCGTAGTCGTGTGTGCTTTCGTAGTTGTCCAGATACGATTGCAGCTCGGCCTCCATCTGACAATACTGCGCCTCCGCGCCGGTCATGGCATCGTCCTCACTGAGGTAGGAAGTGGCGATGACAGACGAGGTGGTAGAGGTGAACATTGCCGTGCAGGAGCTAATCCCAGCAGACAACAGGATCAGAATCATCAAGCCAGCTCCCAGCCAAGCAAAGACCTTTTTGTTCTTGACGATAAAGTCCTTTACCTTATCCGACGCTTTCTCTCGGATGGTTTTACCGGTGGACTTGGTGGCGGTGGAGGCCGTTTGCGTCCCTGCCTTGCGAGCCGCAGCATATTCCTTCTTGATGTGCTGCTTCTGGTAGTGCTTATTCATATTGGCTCGGGAAGCCTTCATCTCAGGATTTTCGGCGACCGTCTTCTCAAAATGGAGCTTCCGGTCAGCGGCCTCGGCCTTCTGCTCCAGCTTGGACACCTTCTCGAACGGCTTGTTTGCACTGCGCTCTGTATGATGCTGGTAGTGGCGGACAACGGACTCGGAGGCAATCTCTGTCTTATGGGCAGCTTCTACACCGGAGTTTTCCTGCTCCACCTCATGGATTTTGCCGTGGATGCCAGAGGCAAGCGTATCGCCGACCTTGCGGACGGTCTTGTCTGCCTCAAACTGCAATTTGCTCTGTCCCTTGGGGACTTTCAGCTCGTCTTCAAAGTAGAGGCGGGTTTTGCCTTTACCGGTTTCCTCGTCAAAGACGCGCTCTTTTTTCAGCACCTTCTTGGTGGGCAGCTTCTCACGGGCGGCATCCAGACGCTCATGCGCCTTCTGGGATTTGCGCTCCAAACGCTCGATTCGCCGGGAAGCTGGGGCATCGCCGTCAAGGTCCGGCATCTCTGCGGAGGTTTCAGCCGCTCTTTCCAGAACGGACTCTCCATCAATCTGCCTTTCAGCGCGAGGTCTGCTGACCTTGCCGGTGACAGCGGTATCGGTAAATGCTTTTCCGTAGTCAACGGAATGGGTGCGGTATGTCTCAGAGTGCAGAGTGTGAGATGTTGGATCATCGCTGACGGGCAGATCACCCGGCTTGTACTCTTGCGCCGCATCTGCGGAGCGTGTTTCGGCCTGAGTCTGACTCTCTGCGTCTTCCAGCTCATCAGGACGAAGCTGCCGCCGCTTCCTGCCCTCTTCGGCAATATCACCGGATTCTGCGTCATGAGGCGCGACAAGCTGAGCGTCTTCAAGGCGCTTCGACACCTTTTCCGAAGTGCCTTCCGTGAGGTTTTCTTCCACAGCGCCGTCTCTGGTCATCCGCAGGACAACCCGGTCTTTGGGCTTCAATTCATCATGAGGCATCAGATTTCACCTCCAATCCGCGCCTCGGCAAGTTCTTTGTATTCAGGGTTTAACTCAATCCCGACATAGTGACGGTCAAGCTGCTTTGCGACCATGCCGGTTGTACCGCTGCCCATGAAGGGATCAAGGACAACGCCGCCTTTCGGGCATCCGGCAAGCAGACAGGTTTCAACCAACTTCGGCGGGTATGCGGCATAGTGACCGCCTTTGAAGGGGACGGTGTTGATAATCCAGACATCCCGCTTGTTGCGCAACGGATTGATCATCTCATCGGAGATAGCACCGTGTTCACGGCAAAGATTGATGGTCTGCGGCTTCGCCTGTCCGGGGATAGGCTCCCCGTATTTGTTGCTTCCCTTGACCCCACGCTTGAGCCTGCTTGCCGTTCCGGGAGCAATCGGCTCGGAAATGGCCTTGTAGTCAAAGAAATACTTCCGTGACTTCGAGAACAGAAAGATATGCTCATAGCATCGGGCGCAGCGGTCTTTGACGCTTTCCGGCATCGGGTTTTCTTTCATCCAGATAATGTCATTGCGCAAATACCAGCCGGAGTCGCGGAGCGAAAAGGCCAGCATCCACGGGATGCCGATCATATCCTTGGGCTTGCAGCCCTCAACCTTGTAGTTGAGAGCCACAGCCTGACCGTTTCTGCCCTTGGGATTTTTTGCGTCCACATAGCCGCCCTGATTGCCTTTCCCGGCATAGGTGTCGGAGATGTTGAGCCAGAGCGTCCCATCCGAACGCAGGACGCGCCTGACTTCGGTGAACACTTCCGTCAGGCGCGAGATGTATTCCTTTGGCGTTGCCTCTCTGCCGATCTGCCCGTCCACACCGTAATCACGCAGCGCGTAGTACGGCGGGGAGGTAATGCAGCAATGGACGCTTTCATCGGGCAGCGTTTTGAGGACTTCGAGACAATCGCCGGTGTAAATGTGATCAAGCTGTATGGAGACTACCTCCTTTCTGCGAGACTTGATGCGCACTTAGTCGGAGAAATACTCGTCCGGCTCGTAGTCCTCGTCATCGTCCAACTCATCCTCCCAGCGGTCGATGATGGATTCGGCCTCCTTCGCCGCCTCGCGGTACAGGGAAAGACGGTTGCGCTCATAGGCGGCATAAGCGGGGATGAACTTGCCAAACTCCTGAATGGCGCGGACATCCTTGGTGCGCATATCCGATACCATGTCAATCAGCTCGGCCATCGTCAGCAGATCCTCAATCATGCTGTCATACTTCTCCTTGGGGATGGTGACAAAATCGTCCGCATCCTCGTCTTCCTCATCCATATCAAATGCGGAAGGCGTGCCGGACACACGGTAGATGTGCTCCTTCTCCTGAATGGAGTCGAGAATACCGGCGATAACCTCCGTCGCCTCATCGGCACACTCGGCGATTTCCTCGCGGACATGGAGGTAAGCGCGGTGGTGCTTTTTCAGCTCGTCCTCCTTGCGGATCAGGTTGACCAGCTCCACGGTCAGCCCCATCAGGCCAAAGAACCTGTCCATGCCTTCCTTGACCTCGCGGAAGCTCATCTCAACCGGCGTATCGCCGAAAATCTCGGTCATCTCGTCAACGGTGATCTCAAAGTTCTCGTTCATATTCTTTTTCATAAAGGTAGTCCTCCTTAGTTCTGCAAGGTTTCTTCGGGTTTGGTGGTCATGTAACGATAGAGCATCGTGTCCTTCGGGAAGTCATCCTTGAAGGGGACGATGGTCGAGCCGTAGAAGATCAAGCCTTCACCGGCGTTGGAATTGGTGATGTAGTTCTGCTGGCTGGGCGAGATGTTCAGTGCCTTGGACAAAATCTGCCGGTCGCCGGATGCCTGGTTCAGAAGGTAGACGAAGTCGGAGTTCTCAAAGATGTTCTCAATCTCACGGGAAGCCAGCAAATCCTTGACATTCTGGGTGATCCCGGTCGGAATCCCGCCCCATTTTCTGAACCGCTTCCAGATTTCGACGGAATAGGCGGCTGTCTGTTCTTCCTTGAGCAGAAGGTGGAACTCGTCCATATAGTAGCGCGTCGCCTTGTGCTGGGCGCGGTTGATGGTCACACGGTTCCAGACCTGATCCTGTACAATGAGCATCCCAAGTTTCTTGAGCTGCTTTCCGAGCTGCTTGATGTCATAGCAGACGAATCGGTTATTTACATCCACATTCGTCCGGTGATTGAAGACATTCAGCGAGCCATGCACATAGATTTCAAGGGCAGTGGCGATACGCTGTGCCTCCGGCTCACTCTGACTGCGCAGGATGTTGTAGAGGTCTTCGAGAATAGGCATTTTCTCAGGAACCGGATCGGCAAGATAGTCCTGATACACCTTGCGGACGCTGCGGTCGATGATGGTCTTTTCCACCGGTTGCAGCCCGTCCTTGCCGCCCACAATCAGCTCACACATGGAGAGGATGAAATCAGACTTCAAAGTCAGCGGGTTTTCCTCTTCCGAGTAGTTCACATTGATGTCCAGCGGGTTGATGTAGTCGGTACTCACCGGCGAGATGCGGATGACCTGACCGCCGAGCTTCTGCACAAGGGGATAATACTCCGCCTCGGGATCGCAGACGATGATGTCATCCTCCGTAATGAGGAAGGCGTTGGTCATTTCCCGCTTCGCCGAAAAGCTCTTGCCGGAACCGGGGGTACCGAGGATCAGGCCATTCGGGTTTTTGAGCTGTTTTCGGTCAACCATGATCATGTTGTTGGAGAGCGCATTCAGCCCGTAATACAGCGCCTCGCCGCCCTGAAAAAGTTCCTGCGTCGTAAACGGGACGAACACTGCCGTCGAAGAGGTGGTCAGCCCGCGCTCAATCTCGATCTGATTCAGGCCAATCGGGAGAGAGGACATCAGCCCTTCCTCCTGCTGGAAATCCAGCCGCTTGAGCGCACAGTTGTATTTCTGGGCGATGGAAGCTGTCTGGAAGATAGCATTTTCGAGCTTCTGGCGGGAGGCAGCGGTATTCATGATGAGGATGGTCACAAGGAACATTCTCTCATTGCGCGTCTGAAGGTCCTGCAACAGGCGCTTGGCCTCACCGCCGTAGGTGGCAAGGTCGGACGGGATAATTTCCATGTCATATCCGCTTCTCACGGCCTTCTTCTGCTCTTCAATTTTCATCTTGTCGAGGTCGGTAATCTTCATCTTGATGCTCTTGATGGCTTTCACCTGATCAATCGTGCGGATATGAAGATTGACCGTGATGTTGCTGTCCATGTCGAGGAAGTCAGCCAGCATCCGGTCATTGAGTTCCGGCGCGAGGATTTGCAGGAAGCTCACCGCGCCGATGGCCTTGCCCATCTTGAAGCACTTGCCTTCGCGGAAATCGAAGGAAGTGGGCGCGATGAAGTCCTTGCTGCTGAGTCCTGTCCGGGCTACCATGTCAAAGGAGAAGCGGAACGGCTCGTTCGAGTCCATGTTGAACACATCATGGAGCACTTTCAGCCGTTCGTAGCCGGACAGCGGCTCGGTCTTCACACCGAGGGTTTTGAAATTGTTGAGGATGTCCGTCTCAATCCGATCCAGCTTGGCCTTCGCCATGCGCAGGGAGTCGGCCTCAATGCCGAAGGTAATGTACTTGCGCTTGATGAGGCCGTTGTTGCCCTTCGTGAGCTGGTTTTGCAGCATCTCGGAATACTCGCTGCGGATGTCGTTGAACTCGTCATCCTGCTCCGGGATGTTGATCTGCTTCTTGAACTCGCTGATGCTCGTCCTCTGGTTGATAAAGGAGAACTGGACAAAAATCGAGCTGTCAAAGTAGTTCAGGAAGTCGCACCAGTTCTCGAAGATGGCCGTCTTGTCCTCGTTCTGGGCAAGCTGATAGTTGATGTCGTTGAAACGGATCGTCTTTGTATAGAGACGGCTGTTGACCTTGCAGATGCCGTCGCGGCACATCTCCACATAGGGGATGGTCTGCTGCGCCGATTTGCGGACTTTCTTTGCCTTCTTGTCCTTTTTCTTCTGCATGACCAGCTTCTTCTTTTCCTCGGCGGAGAGAAGATCGCCGTACACCTTGCCGTTTTTGGTAAGCCGCTTAGGCTCTGCGGCCTTTTTCGTGCTGCTGTGCAATCTGCAATTCCTCCTTCTCTTTGATTTCCTGCTGGATCGCAGCGTATAGGTTGCTCGTGCGGTATGGCCGCACCTTATCCCTCAGAAACATGGACTTGATCACATGACCGAGGATTTTTTCAGCCGGTTGCCCGTCCTTCTCATAGAGAGCGAAGAAGATAAACGGGAGCATGATGACCACCATCAGCATTGCCGAGGTGGAGATGCCGAGGCTGGGCTTAGTCAGGAAGAAGATTGGAACACCCGCTGCCGCAGCCAGCGCAAAGCAGATGAGCTGCCGCTTTGTCAGGTTGAACATGACCTTCGTCTTGACACGATTCAGGTCCTTCGGGACCGGTACAAACGCCATTGGGAACCTCCTTTCCAAGCGTGATGCTGCACTCAACTTCATTGCCCCATACATCCCAGCCTTCGGGGGACTGGCGGGCGAAAAGTTCGATGCGCGGGACATCGCCCATGAGCTGGACGATGCGGTTGCGGGCTTCCTCCGGTTTCTTAGAGTGCTCTTCAATGTGGCTCATGATGACCTGATGCACACCGGGGCTTGCCCGTTTGGGATGGCCTTTCGTTGCAAGGATGCACAGTTCAGCATTCGCCCGTGTCCAGTACCCCATGCCCCAAAAGAGACTGTCGGACACCCGGTTCTGCTTGATCCAGACAAAAGCCGTCGTTTTGTATTCAAATCCCCATGCTTCAAGGACTTGGAACGCCTCCTGCATACAGGGGAAGGTAATCCACATGAAGAGCGCACAGTCTTTTGCTGCAAGCTCTCCAATAGGCAGAGCCTTGATGTCTTCAAGGCTCATGGTCGGGTAATGGCTTTCCGCTGAGCGGCCAAGCCCCTTCTTTGAGTAGACCTTGTACCGCCACGGAGGGTCGGCGTAGATCACGGAGTATTTCTTCAAGCTGACCCTCCTTTCTCAGTGGGCATTGAATAGTGACTTTGCAAGCGAACCTGTCTTGAACAGGGAGAAGCAAAGGATGACCGTGTATGCCGCCACAGAGAACAGCGCCGAGTGGATATTGGCCGCGATGATCATGTTGTTGATGAGCACGGCATAGATCGCAACGCACACCATGATGAGGAAACCTTGGAACGCCAGTGCGAACAAGCCCTTGAGGTAGTTCGTACCGATGCTGCCCCATTCGCGGTTACTCATCGTCGCTATGGGAATGGGCGCGATGCTCACGGTGCAATAAATCTCAATCATCCGGCCATAGAGGATGACCGTGATGAGAATGGACATAATCTTGAGGCACAGGCTGATCAGCAGCGTCTCTATGGACAGGCCAAGCAGTTCGCCAATGCCCATCGTTTCCATGCTGGCGCGCATTTGTTCAAGAGTGGATTCGATGTCGATGTTCGTGTCGCCGCTTATGACACCGGCTGCACCGGCTACGACATTCTGACCGATGTCGAAGACCGCCATCACAATGTCAAAGGTATTGGTAACGAGGTAGATCGCCACAGCCGCCTTGAAGAACCACTTGAAGAACATCCATGTGTCCATGTCATGCAAGTTGTTTTTCTCGGTGATCATGGAGATCAGCTCGTAACACAGGACAAAGGTGATGATGATACCAGCGATGGGGACTATCACATTTTCGGATAGTCCCCGGATCATCTGGTATATGCTGCTATCCCATGAAGAGGGCGTTTTGCCTACCTCAGCAGCTATCGTCCCTACCTTGTCGTTGACATCGGTGAACATATTGGTCATGTTGCTTTCAATCCAGCCGATCAGAAGCTCTTTTATGGCTTCTTCGATTTTTTCAAGGATAAATCCCAATATTTCACCACCTTTCGGTTATGCTGGGGTTGCCGGATCAGAACAGGCCAGACAGGAGCGGGATAAGGGTCGTGCCGATGAGTACCACACCACCACCGGCCATCAACTGCTTGATTCCTTGGCTCTTGGCACCGGGATTGTCATTGCCGTACCCCTCCATGAGGTTGACCACGCCCCACACGGCAAGGCCAGCGCCAAGGGCGACAACGAGGGTCTGCAAAACGGTAACTGCCTGATTGATAAATTCCATAAATGACCTCCTTGTGTTGGAAATTGGTTAAAAATGAAGGGAGAGCGCGGCATTTCGCGCCCTCCCATGTGGATACGCGAACCGGTTATCAGAACAAACCGGACAGCAGGGGGATGAGGGTCGTGCCGATGAGTACCACGCCGCCACCGGCCATCAACTGCTTGATGCCCTGGGACTTGGCACCGGGATTGTCATTGCCGTACCCCTCCATGAGGTTGACCACACCCCACACAGCCAGACCGGCACCGAGGGCAACAACGAGCGTCTGAAGGACCGTAACCGCCTGATTGATAAATTCCATAGAGTGACCTCCTTGATTTTTGAGTGTGAATTATTGGAAATGGGCAAAAAAATAGAAGCCCCGTCATTGTTCTGCTTTGGGCATTGCCCATGCGCAGTGCATGACGGGGCTTCAATCGGCTTCAACCTCTCCCATGTCATAGAGGTCGAAGGTTTGGGTTGGCTTGACTACCAGCTTGTGAGAACGGTATTTCTCGATGTCAAAGGCGTTGCGCTTATCGTAGTCGGACAGCATTTTGTATTTTGGATGCTTCGTAATGTCGTACTTGTCACTGAGAAAAGGTCTCACGCCTCTAAGCTGCAAAATACATTTGCCGCCGTCCATGACAGCGATTTCGTCCTCCGACATGAGCTGCTTGCCGGTCTTCTGATAGTTCAGGCCGTATGAGTTGTTGGTTGAACGGGTTTCTGATGTGTTATATAGGTCGATTGTCTCCTTGCCGAGGATTTCACTGAGTTCCTTCAAAGTGGATTTTTCCTTGCCGCCAAGGAAGAGGGTACAGTCGCAGTTGCCGACAATCGTGTCCGCAGCGTCCTTGTAGATGGTTTTGAGCTGGCTCTGGGACTGCAAGATGATGGACGCTGAGATTTCCCGGCTTCGGATCGTAGCAATCAGTTTGTCGAACTTTGGGATTTGACCGATGTTCGCAAACTCATCGAGCAGGCAGCGGACATGAACGGGAAGCCGCCCGTTGTAGACATCATCCGCTTTGTCGCAGAGCAAGTTAAAAAGCTGGGAGTACATAATCGCCACGACAAAGTTGAAGGTATCGTCGGTATCAGAGATAATGACGAACAGCGCCGTCTTGCGGTCGCCGATGCAATCCAGCTCCATCTCGTCGTAACTCATCAGCTCCCGCAGCTCCGCGATGTCAAACGGGGCAAGCCGTGCGCCGCAGCTAATCAGGATCGACTTGGCGGTTTTGCCAGCGGCTAACTTATATTTACGGTATTGCTTGACCGCGAAGTGGTCAGGGGCGCGCTCTTCCAGCTCATCGAACATGAGGTCAACGGGATTTTTGAAAGTCTCGTCATCCTCTCTGGCCTCCGAAGCGTTGATCAATTCGAGCAAGGTAGTGAAGTTTTTCTCGTGTTCCGGCGCTTCGTACCAGATATAGCCGATGAGGGCGGTATAGTAGAGCTTTTCCGCCTTGACCCAGAAATCCTCCCCGGACTTATCGCCATCTCCCTTCGTGTTGACGATGATCGTATTGACCAGTTTGAGGATGTCCTTCTCTGACCTGATGTAAGCGAACGGGTTGTAGTGCATGGATTTACGGAAGTTGATCGTATTCAGCGACTTGATGATATAGCCGTTTTTCTCAAGCATCTTTCCGCATTCGACCAGTACTGTACCCTTGGGATCAGTGACCACATAGGAGCTGTGCATCTGCATGAGATTGGGCTTCACGAAAAAGCGGGTCTTACCGGAACCGGAACCACCGATGACAAGGATGTTCTTATTCCTCGCGTACTTCGGTTGCTTTGGACGGCTGTTCATGGTCAGCCCCTCGGTCTGGGTGAGGATGACATTGTTGGAGAAGTCGTCATCCATGTAAGGCCGGATGTCTTCCGGTCGCCCCCAACGGGCTGACCCGTATTCCTCCCCTTGGCGGAATTTCTTGCGGTTTTTGCCTTTGATGTAGACGGCCAGCTTGAGCAATGCGCCTCCTGCCACACCAATGAGAAGGTCTACCGGGTGGAAGCTGGGGAGCGGGTTGGCAAACGCTGCGCCGAAATTGGCAAAACCCCCGGTGAGCTTGTCGATGAACTCTGTGCCGGGAGCCAGCCGGAAGACTGCCGCCAGCTTATCCACAAAGTAGAAGGCGAACACATACGGGAGATTGAGAAGGACGAGCTTTTTGATGTCGAGTTTTTTCTTCATAGCTCAACGCCCCGGTCCTTCGTCTTGACCTTGACCTTCTCCTTGTGCTGGGCTTTGGACTGCTCCCTGCTGCGGGAGAGCTTCTGCTTGAGGGATTGTTTTTCTTTCTGCTTGACCGTCTTGGCGGAAAACTCCTTGAACGCCTGAGTCATCACATCCACATCCCGCCCTTTGAAAAAGACGAGATAGCGCGGCGGCTGCTCAGAGGTGTCTTTCTTGAGCGCGTAGTCGATCCCGTACTTGTTCGCTGTGCGCTCGAAAGACTTGATGTTTCCGTCGGTCACTTCAATGTTGCTGATTGCGGCGTTCTGCTCGACAAGGTGCTTGATGGACTGCTTGCCCCGATAGGTCTTGGGCTGAGAGGCTTGCTTCTCTGCCTTTTCAATTTCCTCGATGAATTTGGCGAGCGCCTTTTTCAACACTTCCGCAGTGATCTTGCCGCCCTTAATGGCAATCGCAACAACTTTGGTATTTACTTCATCCTGCATGGGGACCTCCTTTCTGAGATTTGCGGGGCAATCCCGTCACTAAGGCGGGACACCATGTAAAATGTGGATCATGTTTTCATCTCACCCCCTTGAAGTTGATTAAGAATGCTTACGCATCAGCCTTTCCCGTGAAAATCGTAGTTCACGCGGGCTGAATAGTAGTTGTCTATGGTCAGCGAAGCGTTGTATAACGCCGTGAGCAGATATGCCCGGATGTTCCGAATGTCGGAAGGGCAATCGTTCATCGCTTGGAGCACATAGTCAATGTGGCCGCTGTCCAGCTTGAGGAAGCGCGACTTGACCACCGGCTGCGGCATATCCTCGCCGTTGATACGGATGGTGGGGCTTGTGGAGCAGATAGCATCCAGCATAATCTCGACAATTTCGTTTACACGGTCAAGGTCATAGTGCCTGTCCTGAGAGCGGATGTCGATCTCAAGGTTATCCCGGATCAATTCCCTGTATTGCTCCCGTTCATCCATCCTGTCCATCCCATCAAGATTGATAGATTGATACTTATTCAGAGAGTTATTTCTTTGGTTGTTAATTACTTGATTGGTATTTAATTGTGCGGGATTTTCCCCATGTGGGTTCTCCATGTGTGGATTATCCATATCTGGATTATCCACATCTGGATTTTCCCTGTGTGGAGAAACCGGTTGTGGCTGTTCGTAAATCTCAAAGACCGTGTTGCTCATCCTGCCCTTGGCGTCGCGTTGCCTGTGACGGATAAGGTAGCCGTGAACTTCAAGCTCCCTGAGAGCTGCCAGAACAGCATCGGGGCCTTCCTTGCAGATCGCCGAAAGACCTTTCGTTGAGAACTGCCAGCCATCGTTGAAGGACAGCATTTTGGAGAGTAGCCCCACGGCCTTGAGGGACAGGGTTTTATCCCTGAGATGGTAATTTGCCATGACCGTGTAGCCACGGTTTTTGTTGACGCGATAGACTGCCATGCGGTTATCCCTCCCTTGCCATCACCGGCTGACAGCGCAGCGTTGACAGCTTCACCGGGGAATAGGGACATTCCTCGAAGACACAGGTTTGATATTTCCAGTAGGGACGATGGAAACAGCACGACCGACATTCCGGGCAGATCCCGTCGCATCCGCTGTCATAGTGGTTGTGGCCGGGTACCTCCTTCATGAGGGCTTCAAAGGCTTGCAGCTTACCGGCTGTCATGTAGCTCATTTTGTTTTCTCTCCTTTCCTCGCCGCACCGCCGTCATCTGCAAGAGGCAGATTGTTCCAGCTTTCGGGCAACAAAAAAAGAGGGTTTGCTTCATGCTCCGAATTGGAGAATGAAACAAACCCTCTTAGCTTTTCAGATATTCAGATGATTTCTCGGATGGTATGGATGATGCCGAGCAGCAGCCCGACAATCAGGGCGAGTCCTCCGATAAGACCGCCGATGATGATGTTGAGTGCGAAGATTCCTACTGTGCCGGATATGCCGTAACCGAAGGGGACGAGCCAGAGACACATCCTGCGGATGCCGAATGGGAAGCCGACACAGAGCCACATCAGGAAGTAGTCACATACGCCGTCCGCCATATAGACCGGCTTGAAGAATGCGGCAAGACAAAGGGCAATCAGCAGAGGAAGCAGCACTTCCTTGAGAAAAGTCTTCACATCCTCACCCTCAATCCCTGCAAATCGTCCGTGCGGATGCCGACCAGATACCAGTCCGCAGCCATTTCGATCCGGGTGGGTTTCCACTTGCCCCTGACCATGACATCGAAGCATTCCCCGCAGTGCAGACCGCCGTAGTAGCAGTCAAGGTCAAAGCGAATGTCGTACCGATCCGTTGCGTGGTCATAAACCAAAGTTCCCTGTTTCATGATGGACTCCTTTCGTTGTGGGCAGCGCAACGGGAAGGGCTTATGCAGTGTACCTCCATAGCCACCGCCAGCCGGTTTTGATCCGGTGCGCCGATTGTAGTGCGATTGTTCCTCTTTCAGGTCAAAAAAGAAGGGACTAAGCCAGAATCCCTTGATTTTCAAGGTCTTTCTGATTTAGTCCCATTATCGCACAACAATCTTTCACGAACACCGCCGAAATGTACCCGGCCTCGATTGCAGCGATCATTTTCTGAAAGCCGGGGCGTTTCATGGTGGTTCCGGTGATACCGTCATCCACGAAAAAGATAGTATCGGTATAACCCTTGTCCTTGGCAGCCTTTTGAAGTATCTTCTTTTGGTTCTGGATGCTGTTGGACTCGCTGTCCATGTTATCATCACGGCTCAGTCGGCAGTAGAGAGCGGCTGTGCCGGTAGAGATTTTCTTGCTTGACTGCTTCATAATGTCCTCCTTTCCAAGCAGCCGAGCAAGGCTTCATCCTATGTATATTAGGGTCTACTGAAAAACGCTCAAAAGTTTTCTTTGACCGAAGAATTTCAAAATAATCGGCAATATTTTGCGAAAAAACATTCAGAAAGAGTCCGAAATGTAGTATAATAGAAGCAGCCAAAATCAGCGGCTTCTGCGGAAAAACTGTTATTCTGGGGTGTTTTACATGTATTATATCGAGGACAAGGACCAGCTTGTTATAGAGGATTTTACCATGCCCTTCGGCGGGGAACTTGACCCGGAGAATCGCTGGGTGCGGCTGGCTGGAATCATGCCTTGGGATTATATTGAAGAGATCTACTTGCAAACCATGAACACGGAAACAGGCCGCAGAGCAAATGGCAATACGAAGAAGCAGATAAAAGAGCAGGTGCCTGTGGCGTCCAAGCACTATGCGAAGGAGCTGATGGCGGAGGTCAATGCGGACAGAGAAGCTCACGGCAAGAAGCCGTTTGACGATGATGACGATGAGCCGCCGACAGCACCTAAGAAGCGAAAAGACAACACTTCCAAGAAGAAACTGGCCCGCAGGAAGAAAGAGAAGACCCGCACTGTGACAAAGAGCAGAACCGACCCGGACAGCGGCCTGTTCGTAAAGGGAGACCACAAGCGGCAGTTCGCTTACGAAGCCCATACTGCCTGCGACAGCCATGGTTTTGTACTGGAAACAGTAGTGACTCCC